>CAZAGA010000025.1:2928-18018 GCA_964484335.1 uncultured Anaerolineaceae bacterium | reverse complement strand
TTTTCTAAGCTGAAAGGGCTTGAAGCATGAAGGTACTTTTACTCAAAGATGTCTACAAATTGGGCCGGGCTGGGGATGTCAAGAAAGTCGCTGATGGATATGGGCGCAACTTCTTACTCCCGCAGGGGTTGGCAGTCCTGGCCACCTCCGGCGCACTCAAGCAGGTTGAAAATATTCGCACCAACGCTGCCGCGGCTCGCGCCAAGATCAACCAGGAAATGGGCGGTGTCGCAGCCCATCTGACGAACCTGGTGCTGACCTTCCCGGCCAAAGCCGGCGAAACCGGCAAGCTCTATGGCTCAATCACTTCCGCCATGATCGCCGAAGCCATCAAGACCAAGACCGGCGTCGAAGTGACCCGCCGCCAGATGGACGCCGAACCCATCCGCACCCTGGGCGAGTTCAAAGTCCATGTTCGCCTGACCCTCGACCTGGTCCCAGAAGTCACGGTCATCGTTCACCGCGAGGGCGAGACCCCCGTCCTGCCGCAAGCAGCGGCTGCGGTTGAAGAGACGGCTGAATAAGACCTCGCAGCAACCGGCGGCTCAACCGCCTGCTGCCTGAAACCGGCCTGGGAATGCTGGTCGCGAGTTCTGTGAAGCCTGGCTTCCAGCCTCGCAGCGCTTAAGCCAGCACTCCCGGGTCGGTTCATTTTACAACGATGAACGAAAGCATCGGCCAGCAGCTTCGCCAGGCCAGGGAAGACCAAAAGCTCACCCTGGCCCAGGTTGCCAGCGCCACGCACATGCGCGAGCGCTACCTGCAGGCATTGGAAGACGGCCGGCCAGAATCGATCCCCTCCCAGGCCCAGGCGCGCGGCTTTTTGCGCGCCTATGCCAGCTACCTCAAGCTCGACCCGGCTCCCCTGCTCCAGGAACTGGACAACCAGGTCATCGCTGTGCCGTCTGCCCTATTCGAAGAGGTCAAGGCGCCTCGCTCCGCTGCGACCATTCCCCTGGACTACTCGGATGTGGACCGGGTCTTCATTGATTTGGGACAGGATTTGCGCCGCCAGCGCGAGAGGCTTGGCCTGTCCCTCGACGATGTTGTCCGCTACACCCACTTGCGGAAGCACTATTTGCAAGCCCTCGAGAGCGGCCGGTTGGACGACCTGCCCTCCCCCGTCCAGGGGCGTGGCATGCTCGAAAATTACGCCGTTTTCATGGGAATGGACCCCGAGCCGCTGCTCTTGCGCTTTGCCGAAGGCCTCCAGGCCCGCCTCAACCTGCGCCAGGTCCGCCGCCAGGAGTCGCCCGAAGCCGCCCCGCCCCGTCGCCGCCGCTCGCTGCCTGCCCCGCTTCTTCGCTTGCTTTCCCCAGATCTGTTGATCGGCGTTACATTTGCCATCTTCCTGGTCGCCTTCGTGGTCTGGGGCGCCATCCGCGTCTTTTCCATCAACACTACCCAGTCGCCCGAACCTACCGCACCCTCCATTGCTGAGGTGCTTCTGGCTACCTCTACCCCCGAGCTTGCGCCCGAGTTGTCTCTCACTCCCACTGCTCCACCGGCCGCTCAGCCGGTGATCCTGCCGGATGCCAGCGGCGCACAGGCCACCGCCTTGCCCTTCCAACCGGGGGACGGCGCTTCTGGCGTCCAGGTCTATGTCACTGTCACCCAGCGCGCCTTCCTGCGCGCCATCGTCGATGGCAAGCTTGAGTTCGAGGGCCGGGTCATCCCCGGTAGCGCCTATCCCTTTGTTGGCCAATCTCAGGTCGAGCTGCTCACCAGCAATGGTGCCGGCATCCAGGTCTTCTACAACCAGGGTAACCTCGGCCCGCTTGGCGCCTTTGGCGAAGTGGTCAGCCGCACCTTTACCGTCGAGGGCATCTTGCTCCCTACCCCCACCGCCACCCGCACCCCGGCTGCCCCACCGCCCGCCACGCCGACCGTCAACTTGCCCAATTTACCCGCCGGGACGGCATCGCCCTGACCTCCCTTTTTACAGGTAGCTGCATGAAGGCAAAATCATTCCACCTCGTCTCCTTAGGCTGTTCGAAAAATACGGTTGACTCCGAATCCATCGGCCAGCTTCTCACCCGCGCCGGCTACCAGTTCACCGAAAAACCCTCTCAGGCCGGAGTCTTGATCGTCAACACCTGTGGTTTTATTGGCCCGGCGCGCGAAGAGTCTTACCAGGTTTTGCGCGAGCTCGCCGCCCACAAGCGCAAAGGCCAGCTCCTGATCGCTGCCGGCTGCCTCACCCAGCGCTACGGCGCTGAAGTCGCCCACTGCATCCCTGGCGTCGATGGCCTGCTCGGCACCCGCCGCTGGATGGACATCGTCGAGCTGGTCCAGAGTCTGCGCGCCGCCGGCGCCCCTCACCCACGCTATCACCTCCCCCCCTCCAGCACGCTGAGCGCCCCAGGCACGCTGAGCGTAGTCGAAGCGCCTGCCCACTCCAGCACGCTGAGCGCCCCAGGCTTACCTGGGTCAGTCGAAGCGCCCACCGTCGGCGCCGATGAAAAAGGCGCCGCTCGTGTCTCCATCCAGGGCGCCAGCGCTTACATCAAAATTGCCGATGGCTGCCGCCGCCCCTGCGCCTTCTGCGCCATCCCGCTTATCAAAGGTAGTGCCGTCAGCCGCCCTCCCCAACTCATCCTGGATGAGGCCCGCCTGCTCCAGGCGCGCGGCCTGCGCGAGCTGATCCTGATCGCCCAGGATACCACCGATTACGGTCATGACCTTGGGCTGAAAGATGGCCTGGCCAGCTTGCTCGAAGGCCTGGTCCAGGCTGCCCCGCAGGTGGATTGGATCCGCATCATGTACGCCTACCCTGGCTATGTCACTGACCGGCTGATCGACACCCTGGCTGCCCACCCGCAGATCGTCCCCTACCTGGATATGCCCCTCCAACACGCTCATCCTGACGTCCTGCGCCGCATGCGCCGCCCGGCCAACCTCGACTGGGTCCATCGCACCCTCCAGAAAATGCGCGCCGCCCTGCCTGGCCTCGCCCTGCGCACCACCTTCATCGTCGGCTACCCGGGCGAAACAGAGGCCGAGTTCCAGACTTTACTTGATTTCATCCAGGAGATCCGTTTTGACCGGGTTGGCGCCTTCCAGTTTTCCTTCGAACCCGGCACCAGCAGCGAGCCACTTGGCGACCCGATCCCCGCCGAAGTTAAGCAGGAGCGCTACGAGCGCTTGATGGCTCTCCAGCAGCCCATCTCACTCGAGATCAACCAGTCCTGGGTCGGCAAAACCCTCCCGGTCCTGATCGAAGGCCAGGGTGATGGCCTCTCGCTTGGCCGCTCCTACCGCGATGCCCCCGAGATCGATGGCATGGTCATCGTTGAAGGCGAATTGCCTATCGGAGCCCTGCTCCCGGTGCGCATCACCGGTGCTATGACCTATGACCTGACCGGTGTGCCTGCCGCCAACCCGCTCAATCTCCCTCCCGAGCTACTTTTGACCCTAAAGGATTAACCCACCCATGTTTGATCAAACCCAACCCGAAATCCAGTTCGCTTTGCAGGCCGCCCGCCAGGCCGCCCTCGTCGTCCGCCAGGTTCAGCAAGAATTGATCACCCCTGCTCTCACCAAGCAGGACCACTCACCAGTTACCGTAGCCGATTTTGCCGCCCAGGCTGTCGTCGGCCGCCTGCTTGCCCAGGCCTTTCCCCACGATCGCCTGGTGGCTGAAGAGGACTCCGCACCCCTGCGCCAGCCAGACAATGCCCCCCTGCTCGACCAGGTAACCCGTTTCCTCCAGCGCATTGATCCCCACGCCTCTCCCGCACAGGTCTGCGCCTGGATTGATTTCAACCGGGTCGATTCCGCCGCCCGCTTCTGGACGCTGGACCCCATCGACGGCACCAAGGGCTTTCTGCGCGGCGAGCAGTACGCCGTCGCCCTAGCCCTGGTGGTGGATGGCAAGGTCCAGGTCGGCGTGCTTGGCTGTCCAAACCTGATCCAGGCCAGCACGTCCGAGATCGGCGGTCCCGGCTCGCTGGTCATCGGCGTGCTCGGCCAGGGCGCCTGGGCGACCTCTCTCAATATAGATGAGCCGTTCTTCCGCCTGGGCGTTTCCCCGATAAACCAGCCGGCCCAGGCCCGCATCCTGCGCTCGGTCGAAAGCGGTCACACCAATGTCGACCAGGTCGGCCAGTTTGCGCAGACCCTCGGCGTTGCCGTCCCGCCGGTCAGCATGGACAGCCAGGCCAAGTACGCCGTCCTGGCTGCTGGCCACGGCGATTTATACTTGCGCTTGCTTTCACCGGACAAGCCCGATTATCGCGAAAAAATTTGGGACCAGGCTGCCGGTTCGATTGTCATCGAAGAAGCCGGCGGGCAAGTCACCGACCTGGATGGCCGCCCGCTCGATTTAACCACCGGTCGCTCGCTCAAAAACAACCGCGGCATCCTGGCTTCCAATCGCTCCCTGCACCCGGCTGCTCTCAGCGCCCTGCGCCAGGTTGGCGCCTGACCGGCTGATCCCGCTCACTGCCCATGCGCCGTTCGGATAAAGCCGCCCTGCTCCTCTGCCTGCTGGCCGTCCTGGCCTCCTGGTGGGTCGCGCGCCGCTATTTTGAGAACCTGGCCCACCTGGAAGACGAAATGGCCTATGTCTGGCAGGCCCAAGTCCTGGCGAGAGGCAAGATCAGCTTGCCTTCCCCCGAATATCCGAACAGTTTTCTCTGGCCATTTGTCGTCGATTACCAGGGTCAGCGCTTTGGTAAATATCCACCAGGCTGGCCAGCTGTCCTGGCCCTCGGTGAATTGCTTCACCTGCGTGAGCTGGTCAATCCCCTCCTGGCCGGCCTGGCGGTCTGGCTGATCTACCGCCTGGGCCGGCGCCTGTTCAGCGAGCCGGTTGCCCTGCTGGCTGCCTTCCTGACTGTCGTTTCGCCTTTCTTCCTGGTCAACTCTGGCTCGCTGCTTTCCCACCCGCTCGGCCTGGTGCTCAGCGCCGCCTTCGCCCTGGCCTGGCTGCAGGCCTTCGCCGAGCCGCCCTCTGTGGCTCCCGTCAATCCCCGCCGCCTGTGGGCCATCACCCTCGCCGCCGCTTTGATCCTCGCCGCCCTGGTCCTCACCCGCCCCTTTACTGCCCTGGCCGTCGCTGTCCCTTTCGCCTTCCACGGGCTCTACCGCCTGCTCACCGGCGATCGACAGGTCCGCCACCGCCTGATCACCTTTGTCCTGCTGGCGGGGGGCCTCAGCCTGCTGCACCTGGTCTGGCAGTACGCCGTCACTGGCGATCCTTTCCTCAATCCTTACACCCTCTGGTGGCCTTACGACAAAATCGGCTTTGGCCCCGGCGTCGGCCGCCTCCCCGAGGGCCATAGCCTTCACCAGGCCTGGATCAACACCAAGTTCAGCCTGAAGGTTGGCTATTGGGACCTCTTCGGCTGGCCTGGGGTTTCCTGGCTCTTCCTACCAGTCGGCTTATTCGTCTTGTGGTTCAAATCCGCGCGCCGCCTGGAAGGCCTGCTCCTGGTCGGCGTCCCCGTCAGCCTGCTGGTCGCCTACCTGGCCTACTGGGTCGGCGCATCGCTCTATGGCCCGCGCTACTACTACGAAGGCCTGACCGGTGTGGCTTTGCTCACCGCCCTGGGCGTTGCCTTCCTGGCCGGCTGGCCGCTCCGCCCGGGAGATCCCGGGTCGCCGACCACCGGCTGGCGCCGTGTCCGTGCCCCGGCTGTCGCCGCCTTGCTCGCCTTGCTGGTCGGTTTTAACCTACTTTTCTACCTGCCCCCCCGCCTGCAGGCTATGTCTGGCCTGTATGGCGTGTCACGCGCCCACCAGCAGCCCTTTCTCACCCCCGCCGCTCAGCGGCTCACTCCTGCCCTGGTGATCGTCCATCCCCAAAAAGCCTGGATCGAATACGGCACCCTGCTCGAGTTGCAGAGCCCGTTCATGGACTCGCCCTTCATCTTCGTGTATTCGCGCGGCGCCGAACAGAATCGCGCCGTCGCCGCCCTCTTCCCCGAGCGGAACATCATCCACTACTACGCCGACGAGCCAGAAATATTTTTTCCCGCCCCCCGCCAGTAAATATTTCGAGTAAAATTAGCCTGCAAGCTTACGTGATTTTTACGAGTTTTATACGCGTGAAGTTGCATGCACCCAAAAGACAACCCACTTTTTCCTGGCCACAGCGGAACCGAAGAATATCGTATTCTCCTGGTTGACGATAATCCCGCCCAAACTGAGTTGGTCGTGGATTTCCTGCGCGCCTCTGGGATAACCCAGGTCGAAGTCGCCCGAACGATCAAGGGTCTGGTCGAGCGGCTCCAGGCCGGCGAGGTGGACCTGGTGTTGCTGGATTACCGCCTGCCGGATGGCAACGGCCTACAGGCTCTCGACCGCATCAAAGCCGCTGGCTTCGATGCCCCGGTGATCATGGTCACCGGCCACGGCGATGAGCGCGTCGCCGTCCAGGCCTTGCAGCGCGGCGCGGTCGACTACTTGCTCAAAACCGGCGACTACCTGCTCGCTCTGCCTTCCCTGATTCGGAAGGCCATCCAATCCCACCAGCTTCAGCGCTCCATCCAGCTCTCGCTCGAGAAAATCCGCTACCAGGCTCTCCTGCTCAATAACGTCCGCGACGCAGTCGTGGTCTGGGATATGGACGGCATCATCACCTATTGGAACCCGGCTGCCGAAGGCCTCTACGGCGTGACTGCCCAGGAGCGCCTCGGTCGCCCGGTCAGCGAAGTGTACCTGAACACCTTCAATCCGCCCATCCGCCTGCTCGGCCCCGAGCAGACCACCGGCCACTACATCGAACGCCAGTACCAGAAGCCTTCCGGTCGCGAGATCTGGGTCAGCTCGCGCATGGCCGTGCTGCGCGATGCCAGCGCCAGCAACCGCCTGATCGGCTATATGGATGTCTCGCATGACATCACCCGCAACAAGCAGGCCGAACAGGCCGTTCGTGAAAGCGAAGCCCGTTACCGCGCCATTGTCGAAGATTACCAGACCGAGTTGATCTGCCGTTTCACACCCGAGGGCGCTCTTACCTTCGTCAATGAAGTCTACTGCCGTTACTTTGCCGCCACGCGCGAACAGCTCCTTGGTCAGAACTTGCTCTCCTTCCTGCCCGAAAGTGACCGCGAGAAAATGCTCGCCCACCTGGCCGCTTTCCGCCCCGGCCGGCCGGTCGCCACTCTCGAGCACCAGGTCATCCTGCCCGGCGGTCAGGTCCGTTGGTTCCAGCGCACCGACCGCGCCATTTTCGACTCGCGTGGCCTGATCTTCGAATTCCAATCCGTTGATCGCGATATCACCGAGCGCAAGCAGATGGAAAGCCAGATCAAGGTTGCCCAAACCCACCTGACCCAGGCTGCCCGCCTAGCCACCCTCGGCGAGTTGGCTTCTGGCGTAGCCCACCAGATTAATAATCCTCTCACTACCATTATTGCCGATGCCAAGCTGCTCTTGCGCGATATCCCGCCTGGCCAGCCGGCGCGTGAATCGGCTGAAGCCATCGAACAGGCCGGCTGGCGCTTGCTCGAAGTTGTCCAGCGCCTGCTGGAGTTCTCCCGCCCGGCCGCCGAAGCGCGCCAATCCACCCCGATCAACCAGACGATTGAACATGCCCTCATGCTCGTCGGCGCCCAAATCAACGCCCTCGGCATTCAGATCGAGCCCCACCTGGCGCCCGACCTCCCCCCCGTCCGCAGCGCCCCTCGCCAGCTGGTCGATGTTTGGGTCAACCTGCTTCTACTCGCTCGCGACGCTTTTAGCGAAGGCCAGGGCAACCGGATCGTCATTCAAACCGGCCGCGATCCGCGCGGCTGGGTCCGGGTAGACCTGCGCGACAATGGCGTGCCCATCCCCGCTGGCCAGCTCGAGACCATCTTCGAACCGAATTTCGTCGGCCCCAGCTCCGGCCGCGGAACCGGCCTTGAGCTGAGCATCTGCCGCGAGATTGTCCGCCAGCATGCCGGGGAAATCAGCGCCCGGCTGACTGACAAAAACGAAACCATTTTCACCGTTGGTTTACCCCCCGAGAACGCTGATCGGGTGGGTGATTAAGCGCCTTGAGGAGAACTACGGAATGCGCATGGCTAATATCCTGGTAATCGAAGATGATCGCTACGTCGCTCGGACGATCGAGCGCTGCCTGCGCGGCGATCAATACCGGGTCGCCATGGCCAGCAACGGCGCTGATGGCCTGCAGATGGCGATTGAAAATCCACCCGACTTGGTGATCCTCGATATTATCATGCGCGGCATGGATGGCTATGCCGTCTGCCGTGCCATGCGCGCCGAGCCTGCCCTGCAGGATACCCCGGTCTTGTTCCTGACTGCCAAGGTCAAGCCCGAAGATAAGCTGGCTGGCTTCCGTGTTGGCGCCGATGACTACCTGTGCAAGCCCTTCAATGTTGACGAGTTGCTCCTGCGTGTCCAGGCCATCTTGCGGCGCACCCTTTCCCCCCAGCCGCCGCCTGCCCCGGTCTCAACCCCAGCTCCCGCCCCAGCCCGCGCTGCGGAGCTTTCCCCGCCTTTGCCTGCCCATCTTGCCGCCCATCCCGAACTTTTGCATCGTTCCCTGGTGATTGGCGATTTCGTCCTTGATACCCAGACCTATGAGCTCCAAACCCCGGCCCGCGGTCGGGTCCGCCTGACCCCGCTCCAATACGACCTGCTCTATCACCTGATGACCCACCCCGGCGAAACTTTCTCGCCCGCCCGCTTGCTCAACGAAGTCTGGGATTATCCGATCGGTCGCGGCAGCCCTGACTTAGTGCGCGTCCACATCAAAACCCTGCGCGAACGTATTGAGACCGATCCTCAAGACCCATCCTTCTTGCGCACTGTCTCCGGCAAAGGCTACGCCATTGGCGAAAAACTGAAATGACAAAACCCGATCTCCCCGAAGTCCGGCTTTCCAAGCGCCTCTCTCCGCCTTCCGGCGCCGCCATGGAATCCTTCAGCGATCTACTGGCCGATGCGCCCGATTTGCAGGGCGTCTGCGAAACCGCGCTGAGTTTTGCCCTGACCACCACCGCTCATGCTGCCGGAGTGCTCTTTGCCCAGTCGGTCAATGACCGCCATTATCTTTGCAAGGCCCGGAAAAACCTTTCACCCGAATGGGCTGCCCAGCTCTCCCGCCCCTTTGACCCCCTTCACCAGCTGGTTCAGACGATCATCCGCAGCGGTGAATATATCGTCGGCGAGGCGGCCGCCCGCTATCTTGGCCTCCCCAACCTGGCTGCCGCTGTCCCGCTTGAGACTCGTTCGGGAATCCAGGGCGCCTTGCTGATTGAGGGCGAGATCTGCTCGCCGGTCGAGGTGGACTGGCTGCTCAAGCTTTCCCGCCCGATTGGCCGGGCTATCCGCCTTAGTCGCGCCGGCCGCGCCCCGGATGACCAGCCTCCCTCCACCGGGCAGCCTGGTGAGTCGGCCTTACTCGAGGCCCTGCTCAACAATCTGCCGGGGTATATGTATATCATCAACTCGGCCTACGAGTTGGTTGCCCTCAACGCCTCCATGTCCAACCGGGTTGGCCAGGAGTATAAAGCCCTGCGTGGCCGGTTGTGCTACCAGGCCCTCTACCAGCGCGACGAGGCCTGCCCCGATTGTATGGCCGCTGAGACCCTGCACAGTGGTAAAGGCACCATCCGAACTGCCACCCGCCCCTCCACCGATCGCCGCTCGGACGACCCCACCACCTGGGAGGTCCGCAGCTATCCTGTCTTCGCTGGCGATGGCCGGGTAGAACAGACCATCTTGCTCGAGCAGAATATCACGGACCGGCGCGAGCTTGAGGAAGTTGTTGCTCAGTCGGGCAAGCTGGCCGCCCTCGGTCAGCTCGCTGCCGGCGTCGCCCATGAGATCAACAACCCCCTCACCGCCATCATCGCCAATGCCCAGATTCTCCAGCGCGATTTGCCGGCAGACGACGAGCGCCGGGAATCGGTCGATCTGATTGCCCTGGCTGGCGCACGCGCCGCCCAAGTCGTCCGCAACCTGCTCGACTTTGCTCGCAAAGAACAGGACCAGCGCGCGATGACCAATGTCAATGACACCCTGCGCGCCGCCCTGGCTCTCGTCCAGCACGAGTTGATCTCACGCGCCGTCTCGATTCAAATCTCGTTCGATGAAAAGTTACCCCATATCCTGGCTGCCCCTGAGAGCCTGCAGGGCGTCTGGCTCAACTTGCTGCTCAATGCCATTGAGTCGATCGATAAAGCCCCTGGTTCGATCTGCGTCGAAAGTCAGCTCGTTGGTGAAGAGATCCATATTTCGATCAGCGATAACGGCCGCGGCATCCCCGCCGAGCGCCTCGAGCGCATCTTCGAGCCGTTTTACACCACCAAAGCCCCCGGCCGCGGCACCGGTCTCGGACTTTCGGTTTGCACCCAGATTGTTGAAAAACATGCTGGTCGGATCATGGTCGAAAGCCAGGTTGGCCAGGGCTCTGAATTTCGGGTCGTCCTTCCCGTCGATTACAAACCGGCCTGATTTTCCGCTCGCTGCCCCTCCGCCAGGTTCACCAGCGCTTCCAGCGCCAGGTCAGCCATCGTCTCGAGTTGCAGGTTCGCCTCCTCCAACGCCAACTCGCGCGTCAGCGAGTTGGGAATCGCCACTGTAAAGATCCCCGCCCGCCGCGCTGCCCGGATCCCGTTCGGCGAATCCTCAAACACGATCGCCTCCTCCGGCCGCAGCCCCAGGCATTCCAGCGCCGCCAGGAACAGCTCGGGGTCTGGCTTGGTCAGCGCCACGTCATCACTGGCCCGGATGCAGTCAAAGTACTCACTCAGCCCCAGCCGGCTTAAGTGCCTGGTCACCCAGGCGCACGGCGAGCTTGAGGCCAACCCGATCTTCAACCCACTTCGGCGCGCTGCTTGCAGAGTCTCCTTCACCCCCGGCAACACCGGCTGGTCCAGGATCAACTGTCGCTCGCGCTGCTCCCGCGCTGGCTCAATCGCCTCCCAATCCAGCGCCTCCCCTACCAGTTGCTCCAGTCGGCTAACCGGGTTAAAGGAGCCAACCGCCGTGCCGATGATCTTTCCCCATTCCTCGCGCGGTAATTGCTGCCCATGGGCCTCGTACAGTTCCTGCCAGGCCCGGAAGATCGGCCCCTCCGTGTCCACGATCAGGCCGTCAAAATCGAAAATCAAGCCTCGAATTGCCATTCGCTCCCTATAAAACCAGGCGCAGCACTTCCACCAGCATCTGCACCAGCAAGATTTTGAAGATCAGCGCCGCCGGGTACACCGTCGCATAGTATAGCGTTGGCAGGTCGCTGTTCGTCAGGTTGTTGGCCGCTGCCAGCGCCGGCGGGTTGGTCATGCTCCCGCTTAGGGTGCCCATCGTCCCCAGTAGGTTCATCCGGAAGACCAGGTGCATCAGCAGCAGCCCGGTCAAGAAGGCCGTCAGGCTGACCAGCGCCCCGCCAATCAGCAGGCTCGCCCCATACTCGCCCAGCGTTTCTGCGAATAACTCGCCGGCGCTTACCCCCGCCCCGGCCAGGAATAGCATCAACCCCAGCTCGCGCAGCACCACCCGCGCCGCCCGCGGCACATACAGCCGCCATGGGCCGATCCCACCAAAATGCCCGATCAGCAGCCCGACCAGGAACGCACCCCCTGCGCTGCCTAGCTTGACCAGGATTTCGTTCGGTAGCCGGATTGGGATCGACCCAACCAGCACGCCCAGCCCCAGCCCGATCAGGAATGGCAGCATATTCGTCTCGTCAGCTTTGTGCGGCGCGCCGTGCACCTGCCGGGCAAACTGCTCCACCGCCGCCTTATCCCCCACCACCCGGATGCTGTCGCCCATCTCCAGCGTGATCGCCCCGGTCGGGGCAATTTCCTGACCGTGCCGCCGGATGCGCGTGATGACCACCGTATAGCGCTCCCAGACCCGCATTTCCGCCAACCGTTTGCCAGTCATCCCCTCTTCCAGCACATCTACGTCGATCGCCAACACGTTGGCGTTGACATCCATCCTCTCGTGCGTCTCCTCCCCCAGGATCAGCGCCATCTTGGCCAACTCTTCCGGCGCCCCCACCACCATCACCACGTCCCCAACATGCAGCGGCGAGTCCGGCGTGGCCGCGAAGACCTGCTCGCCATGTTTAATCCGCGAGATATTGGCTTGGGTCAGCCGGTGTGGGTTGATCTCTGCCACCGTCTTGCCGTTGCAGTTTGGGTTGCTGATCCGGTATTGCCGCGCCTCCAGCCCTGGCGACTCGACCTGCTTCTCGGCTTCCCAGCGCTTGGCCTCGGCCTTCAGATCAGTCCGTGTCAACCGCGGCAGGAGCTGAATCAGCAGGATTACCCCCAGCATCCCCAGCGGGTAAGCGATCCCATAGCCCACCGAGACCGCCGCACTATTCCCCGGCGCAGTCCGCTCGACCGCGTCGATCGCTGCCGCCAGCGCTGGGGTGTTGGTCAGCGCTCCCGTGTACAGCCCGGCTGCCAGCGGGTAGGGCAACTTGAGCAGGTAGGCCGTTAGCCCGGTCGCCAGCGCCCCGACCCCGGTCACCGCCACCGCAATCGATACAAAGTGGAACATATTCCGTCGGAAGGTGCGGAAAAAGCTCGGCCCGGCGGTCAACCCGATCGCATACACAAATAGCAGTAGCCCAAGCTCAGTCGCCTCTTTGGGTACCTTCAAGTCGAAGTGTCCAAAAACCAGCGCCACGAACAACACCCCGGCTGGCCCCAGGCTGAAGCCGCGCACAGTCCGCTGGCCCAGCCAAAGGCCGGCCGCCAGGATAATGAATAGAATCAAATAGGGATTGGAAAGCAGCGCCTGGATCATACCACCGCAGCTCAGTATCCATGATTGAAAGAACCGGCCTAGCCGGTTCTTTCAATTGAAAAGCTTAGAAGGCTGCTGCGGCCTCATCCAGGCTGGTGTAAATCGTCAAATACATATCCAGCCCCGCCAGGCGAATCACTTCTTCGACCTTCTTGGTAGGATTGAGCAGCTTGAGATGCGGCGCCGAATACGTCCCAGCGTTAATCGCCTGGTAAATGGCATCCTGTTCCGCCTGTGTCTCGCTTGGATGTAGCAGCGTGTACAGGTTGTGCAGTGCCCGGATTCCCGCACTGCTCATAAATGGCGTCCCCGCCATATCAACCAGGATGTCGTGCGCCCCGCCCTCCACCGCCTGGTTAGCAGCCGCCGTAAACGTGTCAATCGTGCTCGCATCCAGGTCACCCTTCAGATGCAGCACCGTCACCGGTGTCCGGCCTTGCACTGTCGAAGTTGTGATTTCCATTGGGCCCTCCCCAGCAATCAAGTAATAAAATCTATTCACCCATTATAACATATCCGACAACTCTTGTCTCATTCAATAATCGAATTAATCATGCACCTTGCAGATTCGAAGGAAAGTGGTAAAATAACCGACGCTCAATTGCCCCAGTAGCTCAGTGGATAGAGCATTTGCTTGCGGAGCAAAGGGTCGCGTGTTCAAGTCGCGCCTGGGGCACACACAAGTCAAGCTATAAACCGGTGGGAGTGCGCCGCAGTCGCACCCCCACCGGTTTAGTTAACCAAAACGAGGACCCATGTCCCAAATCCAGATTCTCCTCACCAACGACGATGGCATCGAATCGCCTGGCTTGTGGGCCGCCGCGTCTGCTCTCTCCGAGCTTGGTTTCGTCCACGTCGTCGCCCCGCGCCAGCAAGTCTCTGGCGCGGGCCGCAGCCTGCCCGGCGCCTCCGATGGCATCATCCAGAAGCAGACCCTGCGCATCAATGGCCAGTCCTGGCCGGTCTACGCCGTCAACGGTGCCCCAGCCCAGTGCGTCCTGCACGCCTTGCTCGAAATCCTACCCCAGCCCCCGGATCTGCTTGTCTCGGGGATTAACTACGGCGAGAACCTTGGCAATGGCGTTACCATCTCCGGCACCGTCGGCGCCGCCCTCGAAGCCGCCTCGAACGGCATCCCCGCCCTGGCTGTCTCGCTCGAAACCGACATCGAGCACCAGCTCTCCAATTCCGATCAGATCGATTTCAGCGTCGCAGCCGTCTTCACCTGCCGTTTTGCTCGCCAGATGCTCGGTCAGGCCATGCCCCCCGATGTCGACCTGCTCAAGGTCGAAGTTCCCTCGGACGCTACCTCCGATACCCCCTGGGAAGTTACCCGCGTCTCCAAACACCGTTACTACATCCCCCTACCGCCACTGCGCGCTGCCTGGGACCAGCCTGGCCCACTTGGCTATACCCTCTCCACGGAGCTCGACCAGGCCCCACCCGATACCGATATTGCCGCTGTCCGCCGCCGCCGGGTCGCCGTCTCCCCGCTCAGCCTCGACCTGACCTCGCGCACCGATCTCTCCGCCCTCGATCGCCTGCTCCGCATGGATCGTAAACCTTGATCACCGGCGAAACCGGGGATCAAGGTTTACGATCCTCCTAGTTCCCTTAAAAGTTGAGCGTGAATCGCCGGGCTTGCCGCCAGGATCGAGCACGGCGGCCTCAGGAACTCCGCCCCGCCCTCCATATTGGTCACTCGTGCCCCGCTCTCCGCTGCGATCAATCCCCCTGCTGCCACGTCCCACGGCTTGATCTCCAGTTCCCAATAGCCATCGAAGCGCCCCGCCGCCAGGAAGCACAGGTCCAGCGCCGCCGAGCCAAACCGCCTTACTCCCTGGCTGCGCAGCGCCAGCCGGTTATGCTCGGCCAGGTTGTTGCGTGCCAGGCTGCGGATGTCGTAGCTGAAGCCGGTTGTCAGCAGGCTGTGGTCCAGGTCAGCCGGCTGCGAGCAGTGGATCGGCTGCCCGTTTAACCACGCCCCCTGCCCGCGCGCCGCACTGTAGCACTCGTCCAGCACTGGCGCGTACACCGCCCCCAGCTCCACCTGCCCCTCCTCGGCGTATGCCAGCGAGACAGCAAAGATCGGCAGCCCGTGGGCGAAGTTCACTGTCCCGTCCAGTGGGTCGATCAGCCACTCGCCACGCCCCTGCCCGGCGTGCGTCCCGCTCTCCTCACTCACCAGCCGCTGCCCCGGCCAGCGCCGCCGGATCTCCTCCAACAGCCGCGCCTCGCTCAGGTGATCGTACTCCGTCACCAGGTCAATTTTCCCCTTGTAGCGTACCTGGTGTGCCCGACCATAGCCGGCCTGCAAAATCTCCCCGGCCGCCCGCGCCAGGGCTTCCAAATCGCTCAATTCAGGTCTCA
>CAZAGA010000025.1:0-2828 GCA_964484335.1 uncultured Anaerolineaceae bacterium | reverse complement strand
AAAATCTCCCCGGCCGCCCGCGCCAGGGCTTCCAAATCGCTCAATTCAGGTCTCATCATCGTTTCCTGTCAAAAAAATAGGCCGGCTTAGCGCCGGCCGCTGATTTCCTCGCCCAGTTGGAAGTAGAACTCCTCCAGGTAGCGGTGGCGTGCTTCGCCAATCGCCCGGGCGCTCTGCGTGTACAGGCGGTCCTTCAGCCGTGCCAGCTTGAAGACAAATTCGTGGTAAGCCGAATGGACCTCGCCCACCTCGCCCTGCCCGCTTTCCAGGAAGCGCGCCGAGGGCTGCGCATAGGCTGGCTGGCCGTGCTGCGCTGCGTATGCCACCGCCCGCGCCGCCCCGATTGCCCCGATCGCATCCAGCTTATCCGCATCGAACAGCACCTTCGCCTCCAGCGTCTCGGGTTGCTCGCGCTCGTCTCGAAAGCGGTGCGCCCGGATACAGTGCTGCACCGCCGCGATCCGTTCCTCCGCCCAGCCCTCCTGTCGCAGCAGCCGGCCGGCAAACTCGGCCGAGTTCAGGTGATGGTTGGCGCGCTGCGCCTCCCCGACCTGTCCTTCTCCCGGCTGGGCGTCGTGTAGCAACACCGCCGCTTGCACAATCTCCAGGTCGGCTCCCTCCATCCGCCCCAATCGCTCGGCCATCGCCAGCACCCGCAGGACATGGTCAAAGCCATGCACCGCATCCTCCTCCGGATACCACTCCCTTGCTTGCTCGATCGTGATCATGCTATCTAGAAATTTAATTTGATCAAGCATCCCTTGCGCAGCAAGGGATGCTTGATCAAATTAAATATACCTTTCCTTTTTTAACCACCGTCTGCACCAGGTTTACCCCAAACCGGTAACCCAGGTGGCGGTAATCGTCCACCCGTAAAATCAGCAAGTCGGCCTGCTTGCCCGGCTCCAACGAGCCCACCCACCCCTCGGCTGCGATCGCCGCCGCCGCGTTAATCGTCGTCGCTGCCACCGCCTGAGCCGGCGTCAGCCGCATATACCGGCAGGCCAGCGCGATCACAAACTGCATATTCCCACACCAACCCGTCCCCGGGTTAAGATCGCTGGCCAGCGCCAGGATCCCGCCCGCCTCCAGGATCGCTTTGGCCGGTGTGTATTCCTGCTCGGCCAGTCCGAACGGCGTGCACGGCAGGCCTACCGCCACTGTATTGCTCCTGCCCAGCGCCTGGATGTCTTCTTGCGAGGTCTTCACCAGGTGATCGGCCGAAGTCGCCCCCAGCTCCGCCGCCAGGCTCGCCCCGCCCAGGTTGTCAAATTCATCGGCGTGGATCTTCAGCGGATAGCCCAGCTCCTTCGCCGCGCTCAGGATGCGCCGCGACTGCTCCAGGTTGAACGCCCCCCTCTCGCAGAACACGTCCACGAATGGCGCCGCGTGGTAAGGCGCATGCTGCGGCCACCATTCGCACAGCACCGGCAGCATCACTTTGCAGATCAGCTCGGTATATTCCTCCGGATCTTCCTTGTACTCCGGCGCAATGGCGTGCGCCGGCAGGAAGGTCATCGCCAGCTCCAGCGGACCTTCGGCGTCCAGCGCTAGCAGCGCTTGCAGCATGCGCAGCTCGGTTGCCATCCGCAGCCCGTAACCGGTCTTCGCCTCGGCCGTCGTCGTCCCGTGGCTGAACATATCCCACAGCCGCGGCCGCGTCTCAGCGATCATCGTCTCCAGCGAGCTGGTCCGCGTGGCTCGCACCGTCGACAGAATCCCCCCGCCGGCTGCCAGGATCTCCAGGTAGCTCTTGCCCTGCAGGCGCAAGTCGAACTCGTGCGCCCGGTGCCCGACCCAGATCGCGTGCGTATGCGGGTCCACGAAGCCCGGCATCACCACCTTGCCCGCCGCATCCAGCGCCGGCTCGTCGGGGTAGGCTGCCCGCAGCTCGGCTGTCGTCCCCACTGCCAGGATCTTCTCGCCCTCGATCAGCACCGCCCCGTCCGGGATGATTGATAAACGCCCCAGCTCGCCGCCGCGCTGCGGCCCGCCAGAGAGAGTCAGCAGTTGAGACGCAGAATGAATCAGCATGAGCGTATTATAATTTACTTAGCATTTTCGAATCGATTTTGCAACGCAATGTAAACCACGATAGAGAGGGACCATGACCACACGCCTGTATCTTATCCGCCACGGCGCCACCCAACTCAGCCTGGAAGACCGCTTTGCCGGCGGCACCGACGTCGATCTCTCCGATACCGGTCGCTGGCAGGCCGAGAGCCTGGCTCGCCGCCTGGCCGATGACCGCATCGCCGCCATCTACTGTAGCCCGATGCGCCGCACCGTCGAAACTGCAACGATAGTCGCCCGCCCCTTTAAGCTCACCCCCATCCCGCGCCCCGAGCTGCGCGAGATTCACCACGGCCGCTGGGAGACCCTCCGCCGTGATGAAGTCCAGGTCCTCTATCCCGAAGAGTACGCCGCCTGGCAGGAAGACCCCTTCACCTACGCCCCCCAGGGTGGGGAATCCGGCCTCAGCGTCATGGCCCGCGCTCTGCCGGTCATCCGCGAGATCGTCGCCCAGCACGCCGGTGAAAACGTCGCCGTTGTCTCGCACAAAGCCACCATTCGCCTGCTGATCAGCAGCCTGTTAGGCTTCGACGCCCGCGGCTACCGCGACCGCCTCGACCAGTCCCCCGCTTGCCTCAATATCCTCGATTTCAAAGACACCGTCCGCGCCCGCCTGATGCTCTTCAACGATGTCTCCCACTACGTCGACCAGCCGCCCTATTCCTCTCGCCGCCTGTCCGACTGGTGGGACGCCGCCCCTACTCCCACGGATTGATCAACTGGACCCCGCACAGCCGGTAATCCGCCAGGTTGCG
>CAZAGA010000024.1:0-18351 GCA_964484335.1 uncultured Anaerolineaceae bacterium | reverse complement strand
GTGCCTTGGTGTCTTGGTGGTAACGAATCGCTTGGTGGTAAAATCAGATATAGACAATCGGATTATATGCCCGCTCCAAATCCCTCCCCGCCCTACTACTACCCCGCCCGGCGCGCCGAGCCGGCTGCTGCCCCGCGGCGCGGCGGTGGCGCACTGGCCGGCTGCCTGCTGGCGCTGTTGCTTGGGATGGCGTTTTTACTCGGGATGGTCTTGCTCTCCGGGGCCGAGTTGAGCCTGGCGGCTGCCCGGCTGGCCGAGCGCAGCCTGAACCGCCCCGACCTGGCCCGAGCGATGCTCGAAGCCGCCAGCCTGGCCTGGCCCAAGTCTGCCGGGCTGCACAACCAGCTCGGCGAGCTCTACTTGCGAGGCGGCCAAAACCAGCTCGCCCAGGACGAGCTCGAGCAAGCCGTCCGGCTGGATCCCGCCCTGGCTGCCGCCCAGAATAACCTCGGCCTGCTGCGCCTGGGCTCTGGGCTGGCGGAAGCCGCCATCCCCTATTTCCAATCCGCCCTGGCGCTCGACCCAACCAGCCCGGAGCTGCTGCTCAACCTGGGGCGCGCCTACAGCCTGGCCGGGCAGCTCAGCCCTGCCGCCCAGAGCTATCAGCGCGCCGGCAGCCTGGCGCTGGATGGCGCCCGCGGCTGGAGCCAGGCTGGCCTGACCTATCTCTCGCTCGGCGAATACAACCCGGCCCACCAGGCCTTTGAACAGGCCCTGGCCCAGGAGCCGGGCAATGCCCCCGCCCTGTTCGGCCTGGGCGCCCTGCTGCTCCAGCAAGGCCGCCCCCAGGAGGCCATCCCCTACCTGGAAGCCGCCGCCCAACTCCTGCCTGCCGACCCGGTCCCATCCCTATACCTGGGACTGGCCTATCGCGAGCTAGGACAGCCTGACCCTGCCCGCCAGGCGCTCGAGCTGGCGAGACGCCTGAGCGCCTCGTCGGCCCTGTCCGCTCAAATCGACGCCATCCTGGCCCAAACCAATCCCTGAAGGAGGCTGATGCACGCCAATACCCAAGCCCAAACCCAACCCAACCAACCGAAAATCCAATCATTCATTGAGTAAGGAGGCCTCGAACATGAAAAAACTGTGGACTGTACTGACCCTTTTGATCCTGCTGGCGATGATCCCAGGCAACGCCCTGGCCGCCGTGCCCGTCTTCTACTGCTCGGATAACGTCCTGCCAGGCGGCGACGGCAGCTTTGATGATCCCTGGTCCTGTAAGAACGCCGGCGAGCTGGAAGACGTGGTCGCTGAAGTCTGCGGCTCGGGCTACGCCATCCTGTACCAGATTGTCGATGGCGGCTATTATCGCCACGTAATTGAAGACCCGGCAGATGGACCGTGCAAGGTTTCTTCGACCGTCTGGTATCGCGGCGTCCCGCCCGACACCGGCCTGCCCCTGCCACTGCCAGTGCTGATCGGCGGCGCCTTGCTGCTCGGTGCGGCGCTCGTCTCGGGCGGTTTTTGGCTGCGCAAACGCACCGCCTGAACCGTCCAGCGACTGTGGTCAAAGGCGGGGATGCCCGCCTTTGACCACAGGAAATGAATGAAAAACCGCCTGCGCGCCGGTTGCGGCGCACTGTTCATCTTCCTGGGGTTCGCCCTGATCCTGGGAGCAGCCCTGGCTGGCTCGCGCGCGGCCCTGCGCGCCTGGCTGGCAGATGGGACGCGCTACCTGCCATCCAGCGCCGGGCCTGAGTTGGAGCCGCTCGCCCTGGGTTGGCTGAGCGCCCAGCCGTTCGCCGCTCAATCCCAGGCCCTGGCTGCCTTACCGCTGGACGGAGCGGACCGTGCGCCATCTACTGCCCTCCCCAACGCGCTCGAGCCAACCCCACCACCCGCCCCAGCCCTCCCGACCGCCAACCCGCTCGAAAAATACGCTTTCATCCCCGATCCGCGCGGCAGCCAGCCGCAGATCGTGCCGACCGCCACCCCCACCCCGCTCTTTCCGACCACCGCTCCGCCGGAAGCGCTTCCGCCTGCCCCGCTCCCAGCCAGTTTCAGCCCGCCCGAGCCGGTCGTGCGCATCGCCATTCCCAGCCTGAAAATCAAGCGCGCTGTGATCGAGATCGGCCTGGACGAAAGCGGCCAGGATTGGGATACGGACCGCCTGTTTGCCACCCAGAACCGCCCCGACCTGGTCGGCCACCTGGAGGGCTCGGCCCTGCCCGGCGAAGCCGGCAACACCGTGCTGGTCGGGCATAATTACGATTACAACGGCAGCGGCGTGTTCGTCAACCTGGGCGACCTGGAGATCGGCGACGAAATCCGCCTGTTCACCGAGAGCGGCGAAACGCTCAGTTATGAAGTCGTCAAGGTCAAGCTCGTCCCCTGGTCGGGCGGCGGCCAGGACGAGCTGGAGCGCCACTATCGCTTCATCGGCCCCAGCCCCGACGAGCGGCTGACCCTGGTGACCTGCGGCGGGGCGAACATCGGCTTCTTCAACAAGCGCGTCTACGTCGTCGCCCTGCCCGTGCCCTGATCGCCCGTCCCAGGATCAGGTATAATCGGCGCATGGAAAAACCCGAGCGCCATTCTCACACCCACTCGCACGTCCATTTTCACGAGCTGGCCCACCAGACCACCGGCCGCCTGGCGCTTTCCCTGGGTATCACCCTGGCTTTTGTGTTCGTCGAGCTGGCCGCCGGCCTCTTTTCGAACTCGCTGGCCCTGCTCTCCGACGCCGGTCACAACCTGACTGACGTCCTGGCCCTCGGGTTATCCTGGCTGGCGCTGCGCCTCAGCCTGCGCCCGGCCAGCGCCCGGCGCACCTTCGGCTACCAGCGCGCCGGCATCCTGGCCGCGCTGGTAAACTCGAGCAGCCTGCTGGTCGTGGCGCTGTGGATCTTCTACGAAGCCTACCAGCGCTTCACCAACCCGCCCGAGCTGCAGCCGCTGGTCTTGACCCTGGTCGGCGCGCTGGCAGTGGTAGTTAACCTGGGCACCGCTTTGCTGATCCAACGCGCCAGCCACCACGACCTGAACATCCGCTCGGCCTTCGTCCATCTGATGGGCGATGTGCTCTCGACCGCCGGGGCGACCCTGGCCGGCCTGCTAATCCTGTTCACCGGCTGGAACTGGCTCGACCCACTGGTCAGCATCTTGATCGGTGGGCTGATCCTGTGGAACGCCTTCGGCATCCTGCGCGAAGCGATCGCCATCCTGCTCGAAGCCACCCCGGCCGATCTCGACCTGGAGCAGGTGGTCGCGGCGATCCGGGCGGTGGAGGGCGTGCTGGATGTCCACGACCTGCACGTCTGGAGCATCAACCAATCGTTGCGCACACTCTCAGCCCACCTGCTGATCACCGACATGGCCGTCAGCGCCGGGGCCGAAATCCAGGGCCAGGTCAGCCAGGTGCTGGCCGGGCGCTTTGGGATCGACCATGCCACCCTGCAATTGGAGTGCAAGGACTGCGCCCCGAGCAGCGTTTACTGTGAAAAAATCGCATAAACGATCCAAGGAGGCGAAATGATTTATTTTCCAGACGACAAACCCTATCGTGAGCTCCTACCGGGCGTGTTTATGAAACCGCTCGCCTGGGGCGAAGCCAGCATGCTGGTCGAATTCAACCTTAAGCAAGGCGCGCGGATTCCCGAGCACCAGCACCCCCACGAGCAAACCGGCTACCTGGTATCCGGGCGGGTGCGCTTTTTCGGCGCAGCCGGCGAGCAGATCGTCGAGCCGGGTTGTAGCTGGAGCTTCCTCGGCGCCCAGGTTCACGGCGCTGAAGCACTGCTCGAGTCGGTCCTGGTCGAAGTCTTTTCGCCCGTGCGCCAGGACTATTTACCCTGATTTTATAAAGAATACATTCTGCCGAATCATTCTTTACTTTTCCCAAATGGATGCTATAAAATGAATGACACCGTAAATCATGATTGAATACATCAGGCGGTATCAAACTTCAAACGTTTGATGACATAGAGCGAATCAAAATGCCGTTGACGATCTGTCGCCAACGGCATTTCGCTTAAATGACTGGATCCTTCATTCGAACCGAGGTGGAAGATGAAATTCAACACCCTCATGCTAATCAAAGCTGCGGTCTGCCTGGTACTGGGGCTCTTGATCCTATTCTTTCCAGTCTTCACCTATTCACTGTTCGGGATCACCCTGAGCGAGCCCGGAACTTTTGCTGCCCGGGAATATGGCGCTTCGCTGATGGGCAATTTCTTCCTGACCTGGATCGCCAGGAGCGCGGGAGAGTCGATCGCCCGGCGCGGCATCCTCTGGGGCTTATTCATCTATGATGCCATTGGCGTAGTGATCACCCTCATGGCCCTCCTGGGCGGGATTCTGAATCCACTGGGTTGGGGCATCGCGCTCATCTACCTGTTCTTTGCTCTCGGCTTTGGGTATTTCCTGATTCGCAGCCCACAGCCGTAGCTGTAAGTTGATAGCAGATGCCTGGTGAGGCAAATCAGTACGAAGCGCCTGCATGATTGACTTCCCAATCGTGTAGCGCGATAATCAATTTATGCCGCCTGTCGTTACCGTCGAAAACCTCACCAAGCAGTATGGCGCGCTGACCGCGGTCGACTCGCTCTCCTTCGAAATCCGGGAGGGCGAGATCTTCGGCATGGTCGGGCCAAACGGCGCCGGGAAGACCACCACGATCGAGATGATCGAGGGACTTCGCCGCCCCGATCGCGGCCGGGTGCGCGTGCTCGGCCTGGACCCCGACCGCGAGCGGGAGCGCCTGGCCCTGCAGATGGGAGCCCAGCTCCAACAAGCGTCCTTACCGCCGCGCCTGCGGGCCGGCGAAGCGCTTGATTTGTTCGCCTCGTTCTACCCCAACCCCGAATCTCCCAGTAGCCTGCTCGTACGACTTGGCCTGGCTGAACACGCCCGCACGCCGGTTGGTAAGCTCTCCGGCGGCCAGCGTCAGCGCCTGTTCATCGCCCTGGCCTTGCTCAACCGGCCACGGCTGGTCTTCTTCGACGAGCTGACCACCGGCCTCGACCCGCAGGCGCGCCGCGCGATGTGGGAGCTGGTGCGAGAGATTCGCTCCGGCGGCGCAACCGTCTTCCTGACCACCCACTTTATGGAAGAAGCCGAGCGGCTGTGCGACCGGGTGATGATCCTCGACCACGGGCGCAGCGTGGCGCTCGATTCACCCGAGGCGCTGGTCAACCAGCTGGGGGTTGAAAAGCGCCTGGTCTTCAGCCTGCCGGAAGGCCAGAGCTTGCCCGAGCTGGACGGGTTACCCGGTGTCACCCACCTCGAAAACAGCGGAGAGCGGGTTATCCTGTACGGGCAGGGCCGGCGCTTCACCAGCCAGGTGATCGCCGCCCTGGAAGACCGCGGCGTCGAATTGCTCGACCTGCGCACCGAGCAGGCCAACCTCGAAGATGTTTTCCTGCGCCTGACCGGGCGGGAAATGCGCGACTGAGGAGAGAACGTTATGCGCAGCCTGCTCCAGCTCACCCGCACCGATTTCCGCCTCTTCCTGCGCGAGCCGATCGGCGCCTTCTTCGCCATGGCCTTCCCGCCGCTGTTGGTGCTGCTGTTCGGCTCGATTTACGGAAACAAACCGGCCGAGATCTTCGGCGGCTACGGCTCGATGGATATCTCGATGCCCGGTTACACCAGCCTGATCCTGGCTACCGTCGGCTTGATGAGCATCCCGATCACCACCGCCGGTTACCGCGAGATCGGCGTCCTGCGCCGTTTCAAAGTCACCCCGTTGAAGACGCTCACCTACATCCTGGCTGACCTGCTGTGTTACCTGGTGGTGACCCTGGTTGGCATGTTGGCGGTGGTGCTGCTCGGTTGGCTGATCTACCGGGTGCGCTTCGAAGGCCAGCTCTGGGCGGTAGCCCTGGGGTTGATTTACGCCTACCTGGCGATGGCTGCCTTTGGCTACCTGCTGGCCAGCCTGGCGCCAACCGCCCGCTCGGCACAGGTGATCGGGATGGCGCTGCTCTACCCGATGATGTTCCTGTCTGGGGCGGGCATGCCAATCGAAATCCTGCCTGCCGGGCTGCAAAAATTCGCCAACTTCCTGCCCCTGACCTACGTGGTGCGCCTGTTGCGCGGGCTGTGGTTCGGCCAGCCCTGGTCCGAGCTGTGGGTGCCGCTGCTGGTGCTGGGCGTGCTGCTGGCGTTCTGCGGCCTGCTGGCCGCCCGCCTGTTCCGTTGGGAATAATGCTTATGACAAACAAAAAGTGGCCGGGCAGCCGGCCACTTTTTGTTTGTCATAAGTAGCTATTTGGCTTTGTAGATCGTGCCGCCGATAAAGCCGCCGACCAACCCCCAGAACGGATAAACAATGAAAGCCACGAACAGGCCGAAGGGCGAGAACGGTCCGCCGGCATTAATCGGCAGATCGCCAGCCTTAAAGCCGAACATCTCGCGCGTCTCGAGCAGGCGCAGCACGGTCTGCTGGGTGGCCGCGCTGGTCAGCCAGCCCAAGAACAAACCAAGCACCCCGCCAACAAAACCGGCTGCCAGGCCGACCAGCATCGCCTGGCTGGGCTGGGCCTTACCAGGGGAAAAGCGGTTGTATAGATTGACGGCCAGGATCCCCCCACCCCATAGCCACAGGCAGAGCAGGCAATTGGCCAGGTTGATGATCGGGATATTCGACAGCACGGCCATCGCCGCCCCGCCAATCAACGCTGCCAGGAGAAATGCGCGTGTGTTCATGAAAAACCTCCAAAAAACTAAAAATAGGTTGTTCCGGCGCGGCCGGACTACAACGCAGATTGCATGGGTTAGTTAATCTGCGATTAACCTATTATACACTTCCTGGGAAAAATCGCAGGCTCTTTTTCCGCTGGAGTTACCCAGGCTGGCTGTCACTCTTGGCGGGGAGGCTGCGAATGAACTCGACAAAGCTGGAGGCTGCTGTGGAGAGCGTTTTTTGTTTGAGCCAGGCCAGGACCAGGTTGCTAGAGATGTCTTCGTGCAACGGGATAGCCACCACTTCAGGGTGATTGTGATAGTCAACGATCTTCTTCATCATCAAAGCCACCCCGCTGTTGGAGGCGACCAGGCCTAAAATGCTCTCCACGCGCAGGCTGGCATAGAAAATCCGTGGCTCAAACCCGGCTGTGCGGCAGGCATCGACGGCTAATTCATGGACCACGGTGCCTCGATCGAACATGATGAAATTTTCGCCGGCCAGCTCGGCGAGCGCCAGGTGCAGCTTACCCGCCAGCCGGTGCTGCCGCGAAAGGATCGCCACAAAATGGTCGTTGGCGACTTCAATATGGTTGTAAAGAGCTTTATCGAGATAATTATCGCGCAGGAAAGCCAGGTCAAATTGGTGATTATTCAGAGCGGGCAGAATATCTGACGCCTCGCGCTCCTCCAAGGCCAATTGGACTTTTGGATGGGCCTGCTTAAACCGGGCCACGTGCGAAGTGATTTGATATTGGGCAATCACCGGAATAGCGATGATGGATAGGGTCGGAGCTGTTTTATACGAAGCCACCTCCACCAGCATCCCCTGGTAGGCCTCCCGCAAGCTGCGCGCATGCGGCAGGAAGGTTTTCCCGCCGGGGGTGAGAGAGATTTTCCGCTTGGCACGGTTAAACAGGGGAAAACCCAGCTCGCTTTCCAGGGTCATGATTTGTTTGGATAGGGAGGACTGGGAGATATACAACTCATTCGCTGCAGCTGAGAAGCTGCCGGTTTCGACCACTTTCAAGAAATATTCAACCTGTTTAATTTCCATATGCCTACCATCCTATTCCACTTTGGAATAGATTGTATCAAATAATTGAATTGCTTTGAAATATCTTGAACTGTATACTGGGCTTGTGGCAATGTCCAATGCTCATAAGGTCAATTAAATATTCCAATAGGAGAGAAAACTAATGAAAAAAAGCATATTCTTCTTCACTGCCATCCTCATCCTGATGAGTGTGCTGCTCGGCGCCTGCGGGCCTCAACCGACGCCCACCGCGGAGACTGCCGCCGAGGAGCCTGCTGCCGCATCAAAAAAAGAGATTATCGCGGTGTGCTTGCCCTCCCTGGATAACCCCCTAATGTTGGGATTTCAGGACGCTTTTAAAACCGCGTTTGGCTCCGAATACGATGTCCAGGTGGCCAGCGCGGATGGCAACCCCAACACCCAGGCCACCCAGGTGGAAAACTTCACCGCCATGAAAGTCAAGTTCATGTTTGTGATGCCAGCCGAATCGACCAGCCTGGCTCCGAAATTGGAAGCTGCCCGCCAGGCTGGCGTGCGGGTTTTGATCGCTGGCGGTGACCCGGGCAGCGATAAAGCCTATGACGGCGTGATGATGATGAACCAGTACCTGGCCGGCGCGTACGAAGCCTACATGGCCAAGCAATGGGTGGATGCCACTTACCCCGATGCGGCGGATGGCTCGATCGAAACGGTGCTCCTGGAATCGACTCTCAACACCGAAGCAGCCGCCCGTTCGGCTGGCATGAAAATGATCGCTGAACCCTACCTGAAGAATTCGCAGGGTGAATACATCGACGCGGCGGGGAAAGTAGTCGGTGAGGCCGATAGGATTGCCAATCCGGCCTACTCCTCGAAGGTGAAAGTTGTCCAAATCGTCCAGGCCGAGATGTTTCAGGCCGGGCAAACAGCCATGCAGAATGTATTGACTACCAATCCAAATGTTAAGCTGGTCCTGGCTTATGCCGGCGATGGTGGGATGGGCGCTTCGCAGGCGATGATCGACGAATTTGCCAAGGGGAGCGGGATAAGCGTCATCGATGACCTGAACAAGGTGGCGGTATTTGGCGTAGGGATGATTGGTCCAGAAGGCGCCGCAGTTTTGGACTCGGCCAGCAACAAAACCGTGTTTCGCGGGACCATTCGCTTTGGCGGCGACCTGGTTGGGCGAACCCTCGAATATGCTGGGAAAATGTTGAACGGGGATGTACCCGGCGTGATTTATGACCCGCTCGACATCGTCACAGTGATTGACGGCAAGCTGATGGCCCTGGCCATTCCGGACTCGCTCAACTTCACCATTCCCACTGGCGAGCCTGTCGAAGTAAAACTCGGCCCGCCTCCGGGAAATTAACCATCCTGACCTGCCACAACCCTGGCGAACCTGACCCCAACGCGGATCCTGGTCTGGGGGCCAATTTCCCCAGACCAGGTTTCGCCTGCAAGTACGACGGAGTCCCTGCCATGCAAAATGCCCTTCTCTCGATCAAAAACGTCACCAAAACCTACCCGGGTGTGATTGCGCTGAACGATTTCTCCATTGAGTTCGCGCAAGGCGAGGTCCATGCCCTGTTGGGAGAGAATGGGGCGGGCAAATCCACCTTGATCAAAATCATTTCGGGGGCGGTCGAGCCAGATAGCGGGCAAATGGTCCTGGATGGTAAGGATTGCTCCAAGATGACCCCCCACCTGGCGCGAGAAATGGGCGTGAAGGTGATCTACCAGGAATTCAGCCTGGTCGAGCCGTTGTCGGTGGCGAAGAACGTTTTCCTGGGTGAAAACGGGGGCGTTTTTGTGAAGGAAGCCGAGCTGCGCGAACGGGCAGCAAATATCTTCGCCGAAATGAACGTCAGCATTGACCCGGTCGCCCTGGTGAGGACCCTCAGCCCGGCCAAAAAGCAGCTGGTCGAGATAGCCAAGGCGATCTCTGCCAACGCCCGGATTCTGATTATGGATGAACCCAGCGCGCCGCTTTCGGCCTCTGAAGTGGAAACGATGTTTGCGATTATCGAGAAGCTCAAGAGCAAGGGCGTCACGATTATCTATATCTCGCATCGCATCGAGGAGCTGTTCCGCATTTCAGATCGAGTGACCGTGATGCGCGATGGCTGTTTTGTGAAGACCCTGGCGACGCACACGACCAGCCGCAAAGAATTGATCGATTTGATGGTTGGCCGCGAGCTGAAAGAATTTTATCCCGACCGGCAGAGCCAACCCGGCGAGGTGGCTCTGGATGTCAGGCGCATTTCCGGCTTAGGCAACCAGGATATTTCTTTCCAGGTGCGCAAAGGGGAAATATTGGGCGTTGCCGGCCTGGTTGGCTCCGGTCGAACCGAGTTGGTCAGCCTGGTTTATGGCGCTTATCCCAAAGACAATGGAGAAGTGTGGGTAGCCGGCAAAAAGCGCACGATCCATTCGCCCGAGCAAGCCATCGAAGCCGGGATCGGCCTGATTCCCGAAGATCGCAAACAACATGGTTGCATTATCCACTCCTCCGTGCGCTTCAATATTTCGCTCTCCGTGTTCAACCGCCTGGCCAGGTTTTTGATCGCCAATCCCAAGGCCCAGAGAGAGACCGCCGTCTATTATGTCGAAAAATTCAACATCAAGACACCTTCCCTCGATCAGCGCGTGGCCAACCTGTCCGGCGGAAATCAGCAGAAGGTGGTCCTCTCCAAAACGCTGGCGGCAAATACCAATATCCTGATCTTTGACGAACCGACGCGCGGCATTGATGTCGGCGCGAAGCAGGAAATCTACAAATTGATGGTCGACCTAGCCAACCAGGGCAAGGCGATCATCATGATTTCATCGGATATGGAAGAATTACTGGGCATGTCTGACCGGCTGATTGTCTTATGCGAAGGCAGATTAATGGGAGAAATTCCAAAACAAAAATTTGACCAACGCGCGGTAATCGAATTAGCTTCCGGTCATCACTAAACGAAAAGGATCAAAAAATGGAGAAAGACATCCAAATGCCCAAAATTGATTTGAGCGGTCTCAAAAAATACACCGTGATGTTTATCCTGGTGCTGCTGATGGTGCTATTTTCGTTTTCCAGCCCCTATTTTTTCACCGTGCGCAACCTGGTGAATATCATCACGCAAAATACCTACTTCATCATCGTGGCAATTGGTCTTTCGTTTGTGATGATCGGCGGCGGCATCGACCTCTCGGTCGGATACCAGATGTCGCTGGTGGGAGTGGTCACTGCCATGAGCATGGTGGTCTATGACCTGCCCGTCTGGCTGGCAATCCTGATTGGGATCGCCCTCGGTACCTTCCTGGGCTTTCTGAACGGTTTTATCGTGACCAATGTCAAAGTATTCCCCCTGATTGTCACCCTGGCAACCAGCACCGTATTCCAGGGGATATCTTACACCGTTTCGCAAGCGCAGACCTTTCGTGGCTATCCAGATGAATTCCTGGCGATCGCCAAGAGCACCATTCTCGGGCTCAATTTCGATGTCTGGCTGACCATCGTGATTGTTTTGCTCGCCACTTTCATCTACTATCGCACATCCTATGGCTGGAACGTGCTTGCGCTGGGCGGCAACGAGGAAGCAGCCCGCCTGGCTGGCATTAAAACCCGGGCGATGAAAATCTCCGTTTACACCCTGTGTGGTTTTTTCACTGCAATTGCCACCATGGTGATGATCGCCAAATCCAATACGACCAATTCCATGTTCGGCCCAGGGACAGAATTTACCGCCCTGACCGCCGCGATCGTGGGTGGGATCAGTTTTATGGGAGGCGAAGGCAACATGCTCGGGCTGGTAACGGGTGTATTCATCCTGGCTGTGCTGGGTAATGGGATGCAACTTGCGGGCTGGGGCACATATGCCCAGTTTATCGTCAAGGGGCTGATCCTGCTTGGCGCAGTCTCCTTTGATGAATTCCAAAAAAAGGCTCGCGCTACCAAAAAACCGAATCTACCTGAAAAACCTGCCCCGGCAGGGAAAGCCAATCCTACCAATATCTGAATCGAGAAAAACGCATGTCCTCACAACTTCCACCCAAATTTTCCCGCCCGGATGCCGATAGCTCCTGGGTTAAACCCGACGGGCTCGAGGTGCCCCATCCCTTCCCTCCAGATTCTCAGCCTGGAGCAATTCCAGAAGCCAAAACGGCTCACATCAAACGAAAAATGTTCGACCTGCCCTACGCCAGCCTTTCTCCGGCCCAAAAACTGGACATTTACTGGCCAGACCAGGGTAATGGCCTTTTTCCGGTGGTGGTTTCCATCCACGGTGGGGCGTTCAGGTTCGGCGACAAGCGCGATATCCAGCTTACGCCGATGCTCGAAGTCCTGAAGCACGGCTATGCCCTGGTGGGCGTCAACTACCGGATGAGCGCTGAAGCCAAATTCCCGGCGCTGATTCACGACATTAAGACCGCCATCCGTTGGATTCGCGCCAACGCAGCCCGCTTTCTTTTCGATCCACAACGCATCGCAGTCTGGGGCGGTTCGGCGGGCGGCTATCTCGCCCTGATGGCCGGTGTGTCGGCAGGCATCCAGGAATTGGATGACCCCTCGCTCGGCAACGCAGACCAGTCCGAGCGGGTCCAGGCGGTGGTTTCCTGGTTCCCGCCGACCGATTTCTTGAAAATGGACGAACAGTTGGCAGCTTCCGGCTTTCTGCTCCCGCCCGAGCTGGCCCACAGTGGAGAAAGCTCACCTGAATCGCTCCTGCTCGGGCAAATCATCACCGCCATCCCCGACCTGGTGGAGCGGGCCAACCCCGAAACCTACCTCCGCCCCGGTTTGCCGCCCTTTTTCATCCAGCACGGCAAGCTGGACGATACCGTCCCCTACCAGCAGTCACTCAATTTTGCCCAAAAATTGGCTGCCATTGCCCCGCAATCGGTAATCCACGAGGTCCTGCCCAATGCCCGCCATGCCGACCCGGCCTTTGAGAGCCCCCAGAATGTTCAGAAAGTCCTCGATTTCCTCAGCCACGCCCTGCGCGCCTGAGTCTGCCGTGCGCAAGCCGGGCTTGCGCACGTCCATCACTCAATTCAGGCATTTTAAGCCCCTGGCTGGTTTGCTGCTTTCGATTGTCGTGGCAACGGCCATCTGGTTCGCGCCCCTACCTGGCCTCAGCCCGCAAGGGCAAAAAGCCCTGGCAGTGACGCTTTTTACGGTCATCTGGTGGGCATTTAACCTGGTTCCGCCAGCTTACACCACCTTTCTGATGCTGATGGCTTACATCCTGTTGGGCCTGGCCAGCCCCGAACAGGTCTTCAACCTGTGGACCTTGCCGCTGATGTGGCTGATCATCGGCTCGTTCCTGATCGCCGCCGCCGTTACGAAATCGGGGCTGGCCGAACGGATAGCGACCTTTTTCATCTTTCGGTACGCCAGCTCCTATCGCAGCTTGATCGTCCTGACCTATGGGCTGGGCTTTGTGCTCAGCTTCCTGATCCCGCACCCCTTCCCGCGCGCCCTGCTGCTGATGTCGCTGATGCGCGCCATCATCCAGAAATCGGGCATGAACCAGGCCGATGCAGCCTCAGTCGGCCTTTCCGTGTTTGTCTCCACCACGGCCACCTCCACCATCCTGCTGACGGGCGATTCGACCCTGAATATTGCCACGGTTGGCTTCAGCGGGCTCTCGCTGGGTTGGCTGGACTGGCCGAAATACATGGCGATACCGGGCCTCCTGGCATCATTGCTCATGATGACCTTGCACCTGGTGTTGTTCCGTCAGACCGGGCCAATCCAAATTGACTGCTCCACCCTGGAGAAGGAGCAGCGAAAACGCGGCTCGATGACCCGCCTCGAAAAAGTCACCCTGCTGTGGGTCGGGTTGGCCCTGCTGCTCTGGTGCACCGATACCCTTCACGGCGTAGACCCGGCCTGGGTGGCGCTGCTGGTGGTTGTCGGATTATCCCTACCGGTCGTTGGCGAAGTGCTGGACGCCAGGGACCTGAGCAGTGGCGTCAATTGGCCGATCTTGCTCTTTGTGGTCGGGGCGATGGCAATTGGTACAGTTGGCAAAGCCACCGGCCTGGCCGATTGGCTGGCGGTCACGCTGCTGCCCGCCACCCCGCCGCAAAACCCCTACCTGTTTGCGGCGCTGGTGGGCGGCTCGACCATGCTGATTCACATGCTCTTGGGCAGCGCGCTGGCGTGTATGTCGATTGTCGCCCCGCCGATGGTGCATTACACCGCCTCGGCCGGTTGGAGCCCGCTTTTCCCGGCTTTGCTGGTCTATACGGCGGTCGCCATCCATTACATCTTTCCTTTCCAGCACGTTGCGATTCTGCTTGGCCAGGGCGAGACGGGCGGGTACAACACCCGCCAGGTGGTTAAATATGGCTTGCCACTGACCCTTGTTACGTTACTCGTGTTGATCCCCATCGAAGTGACCTGGTGGATCATCTTGGGTTTAATCTAATTTAGGAGAAAAATTGTGAAATACTTCGTTTCAAAATACCTGCTTTTTGGTCTGATAATCATGCTGCTGCTTAGCCTCGCTGGCTGCGCAGCAACCGAGACTGCCACACCGGCAGTCCCGGCCGCCGAATCTGGCGCAGCCGCTGGGGCGGCTGCGCCCACCACAGATTCGGCCGAAACCGTCGCCCAGCCTGAGCCGACGGCCGTACCCACCGAAGTGGCGGGCGTCCTGCCGATGCGCAGCGCGCCGGGCAGCTCGAGCAGCTTTGCTTCGGTTGCTCCCACCCACCAGGACCTGGCCTACGCCAGCCTTTCGGAGGCCCAGAAACTCGACCTGTATATCCCGACCAGCGGTTCTGCGCCTTATCCGCTGGTGATCATGGTGCATGGCGGCGGCTTTATGTTCGGCGACAAAGCCGATGGCGGCGGTTTGACCGGCGTTGATACGCTGCTGGCGGCAGGTTATGCCGTGGCAAGCATCAACTACCGCTTGAGCGGCGAAGCCCAGTACCCGGCCCAGATTTTCGATGCGAAGGCAGCGGTGCGTTTCTTGCGCGCCAATGCCGCCACGTATAACTTGAATCCCGAAAAATTCGGCGCCTGGGGCGCTTCGGCGGGCGGCAACCTGGTTTCCCTGCTCGGGACCACTTGCGGCGTGGCTGAGCTGGAAGGCGCCGATTTGGGCAATGCCGACCAATCGAGTTGCGTCCAGGCCGTGGTGGACTGGTTTGGGCCGATTGACTTCCTGAAAATGCAAGAGCAGTTTGAGGGGACGAGTTGCTCCTCCAATACCAACGACGCCAGCTCGCCCGAATCGAAGCTGGTCGGTGCGCCGATCCAGACCGTACCCGAAAAAGTGGCCTTGACCAACCCGATGAACTACATCACCGCCGACGACGCGCCCTTTTTCATCGAAAATGGCACTGCCGATTGCAATATTCCGCCCATCCAGAATAAAAACCTGGCTGACGCCCTGAGCGCGGTGATTGGCGCCGATAAAGTGACCTATGTCTCGCTTGAAGGAGCAGGACATGGCGGCAGCCAGTTTGAGACTGCCGAGAACCTGGCCCTGGTGGTTGCCTTCCTCGATACCTATTTGAAATAAGGCCCGGCGCCGCAGGGCGGCAATCACACCTAGTAACAGTACTCGTCCAGCCGGTTGTCCTGGTTATCCCACAGCGTGCCGCACTCGCCGTTGTTGCCCCAGGTTGCGCTGCCCCGCCCCCAGTTGAAGCCGCACCACTCCGGATGATCCTGGTTGGTGTACACCCGGCAAACCTGGCCAGGGGCCATGACGAAGCTCGGAAAATCATAGACCGCTGTACCGCTGTCACGCAGGCTGTAGCCAGCCAGTTGCAGCGGACAGCGGTCGAAATTGGCAATCTCGACGTACTCGTCGGGCTCCTGGCTGCCGGCCACGCCATCATAGAAGATTGTAGTGATCTGCAGCGCCGGCAACCCGGCGGTGACGCAGCGATTTCGCGCGACCAACGGCAGGCGCAGCGGGTTCATCAGCTCGGCTGTGATCGTGTACTCCCAGCCATCGCTCTCCAGCCAGATCGTGCCGTTGCGGTCGGTGCGCCAGATGCGCGCCCCGGCCTGCTCCAGGCGGGCGATTACCGTGGGGTCGGGGTGACCGAAGGGGTTATCCCCACCCACCGAGATCACCGCCTCGCTCGGCTGGACGGCGGCCAGGAACTCCGGGCTGGTGCTGGTATCGCTGCCGTGGTGGCCGACCTTGAGCGCCAGGGCAGGCGGGGGCGTCGCGCGCGCCAGTAGCTCAGCCTCGCCGCCTGTCTCCAGATCGCCCGGGAAGAGGAAGCGCTGGCTGCCATACGCCAGCAAAGCAACCACCGAAAGGTTATTTTGGTCCGGCGTACCGGTAGCGCCCGGCAGCGGGTGGAGGATCGACGCCTGGCTGCTGCCCCAGGTGTACTCGGCCGGGTAATTGGCCGGCTGGAGCGGCGCACCAGCCACGGCGGCGGCGGTGGCAAATTCAGCAAACAAATCGCTCTCGGACGGGTAGCCGTTGTAATAGACCTGCCCGACCGGGATGCCGGCTTGCAGGACATCCACCAGCCCACCAATGTGGTCAGCGTCGTTATGGCTGGCCAGCACTACTTCCAGCTCGGTCACCCCAGCCTGGGCCAGGTAGGCGACCACCGTCGGGCCTACGTCGGTATCGCCGCCATCGATCAGGATATCGAAGCCATCTGGCCCCTGGATCAGGGCGCTATCGCCCTGGCCAACGTTCAAGTAGCTGATCCGCAGCCGTCCGGATTGCGCCCCGGCCAGGCGCCAAGCGGCGGCCAACGCCAGCCCGCTCAGCAGCAGCGGAAACATCCAGCGAATCGAAGCTTGCAGCGCTTTGCCCATCGATTTCATTATGGCAAAAGCCAGCCGGATAGTCAACAAGAGTCTGAAGAATAATGTCGAGCTCTGCTCGACATTATTCTTCAGAGCCTGGTTATTGAAAAATCAATAAAACCTGATAAAATTAATCTGAATATACTTTTTCCCCGTACGCTGGAAGGCGGCCCATGCGCTGTCCGAACTGCAGCACGATGAACTCCCCCGGCGCCCGCTTCTGCCAGAATTGCGGCGCGACCTTAGCCGGCTTGTGCCGGGAGTGCGGCGCGTCCAACCGCCCGGAAGCGCGCTTTTGCCAGAACTGCGGCGCGCCGCTCGCCCTGGCCAAACCCGCCGTTGAGAGCAAATCCAGCCTCCCGCCGCCTGCGCCAGAAGCCGTCGCCGCCCAGCGCAGCCCCAGCGCACCCGCCCCCCGCCCGGCCTATGAGCGCCGCCTGGTCACCATCCTGTTCGTTGACGTGATCGGCTACTCCAGCCTCTCCGAAAAGCTCGACCCTGAAGAGGTGATGGAGATCATGCGCGGGGCCTATCCCTGCCTGATGGAACCGATCGAGCGCAACGATGGCACCATCGTCCAGGTGATGGGCGATGGCATCCTGGCCTTCTTCGGCGCGCCGCGCGCCCACGTCGACGACCCCGAGCGAGCCATCCGGGCTGGCCTCGAAATCCAGCGCCGTATCCAGGAATACGCCGGCCGCCTGCAGCGCGAGCGAGCCATCCCGTCTTTCAATGTCCGGGTCGGCATCCACTCCGGCCTGGTCGTCGTGGGAGAAATCCGTCCCGATAAACATCTCGAATACACCGCCCTGGGTGATGCGGTCAACCTGGCCGCCCGCCTGCAACAGAACGCCCCGCCCGGCGGCGTGCTGGTCAGCCACGAGACCTTCCGCCATGTGCTCGGCCTGTTCAACGCTCAGACCCAATCCCCGCTGACCGTCAAAGGCCGCCAGCAGTCCGTCCAGACCTACCTGGTGACCGGGGTCAAGCCGCGCGCCTGGCGGATCCACTCCTACGCCGTAGCCGGCGTCTCGACCCGCATGGTCGGGCGGCGCAACGAGATGGAACAGCTCAAAAGCTGCTACCAGCAGGCCGTCGAAGCAGGGAGATCCACCCTGTTGTTGATCTCTGGCGACCCGGGAGTTGGTAAGAGCCGCCTGTTAAACGAGTTCATCACCTGGGCCGACCTGCAAACCACCCCGATCCGCTACTTTCGCGGCCTGGCCACCCCCTCCAGCCGCAGCACCTCCTACGCCCTGTTCCGCGACCTGTTCGCCTACCGCTTCGAGATCCTCGAATCGGACACGCCCGGACAGGCCCTGGATAAGTTTCGCAAGGGCGCCGCCAATATCCTGCCGCCTGAGCAGGCCGACCTGGTCGGGCAGTTGGTCGGCTTCGACTTCGCCGAAAGCCCAGCGGTGGCCAGTTTGCTCGGCGGGCAGTCCTTCGCCCAGCTCGCTTCGATCTACCTGGTCAGCTACTTCCGCCAACTGGCCGACGAGCCGCTGTTGATCGTGCTCGAGGACCTGCAGGAGGCCGACGACAGCTCGCTCGAGCTGATTTTGCGCCTGATCGCCGAGATCGCCCAGGGACGTTCCCACCTGCTGATGGTTTGTGCGGCCCGCCCGCAACTTTTCGAGCGCCACCCGGAATGGGGCAGTGGAATATCCGGCGTCCAGTCGCTGCCGCTCAAGCCGCTAACCCGCCCGGCCAGCCGCAGGTTGGTCGACGAAATCTTCAAAAAAGCCGAGCGGCTGCCCGAAAGCCTGGCGGAGCGGATTGTGGCGGAGACCGAAGGCAACCCGCTGTTCATCGAAGAGCTGATCAAGATGCTGATCGAGGACGGGGTCGTCGAGGCCGGCGACGAGTGCTGGGAGGTGAACAGCGAGCGCCTGGCCGGGCTGCGCGTCCCGCCGACCCTGGC
>CAZAGA010000023.1:0-18685 GCA_964484335.1 uncultured Anaerolineaceae bacterium | reverse complement strand
AATTGGGTAAATGTATGATCTGCCTGAATCGCCATGAGGAAGACATTTGCAACCTGCGGCCGGAGGAAATCGCCGAACTGTGGGAAGTTATCCGAAAGGTCAAAACTACACTTCTCGCTTGTTTCCAGCCTGATCATTTCAACTATGCTTTTCTAATGAACAGGGACGCTCATGTACATTTGCATGTTATCCCACGGTATCGGCGAAATCGTCTGTTCGCGGAGGTCGAGTTCCAAGATAACGATGAAGTCACAAAGGTGGAGTTACCCGTGCACATTCAGAATCAAATCGTTGCAATTCTTAGAGACTCGCTCCGCGAAATGCCCTCCTGACGCGGTTTCTTTTCAAAATGGCATGATCTTGTCCCTCCCACCAGCTGATAACCCAAGCCGTTGGGCTGCGTGACACCAACAGCAATGAATTCAAACGTAGCATTAAATAAGTTAGCAAGAAGAAAAAACTGGCACCTGGTCCAGCATATAGATTTGGGAACTACTTCGGAGATTGTTATTGTTGAAAAAGATACCAGGAAATACGTTTTGAAGATTTCGCGGGGGATCCTTGCTAATGATCTTCGTTTGAAAACAGAATACCAATTATTGCAGTATCTCAATCGAACAGCGATGAGGCAATATGTACCAAGTGCCTACGAGTGGTTAGAGGAGGTCAATGGCTTTCTGATGGAGTATTTACACTATCCCATTCAGCAAAGCAGGACCCGTCTAGATACCATCCGAAGATTGGCATCAATACTCAAGACTTTACACGCAGTAGAGTTGCCAGTGACAGAAGGCATTGGTGATGACAGGACAGATATTACCTCCGCAATCGTCCAACGGTTTCGTAATGTCTTCAACGTAGTCCAGGAAGGTTACTCATTTTGGGCGAAAATGCCCACAGAGGATCTGCCCAAGTTGGAAATCGTGCGCAGACACTATGAAACCTATTACAACCTGCTTGAAACTTATCAGGGCACTACCAGTAACATAAGAGTGGCACTAACCCATGGAGACCTGGCAGGCGATAATATCATGTTGACTGATGATGAAAGATTAGTGTTGGTCGATTGGGGAGAGGCAAGAATAAGCTCACCGCTGACCGATATTGCTTATTTATATACATATTCTGCGTGGTCTCCAGAGGAGATTAGGCTGTTCATTCAATTCTACTTCAACGATAATCTGGTAGAAGTAGAAAGTGAACTATCCGCAATTCAGATTTTATCGAAGCTTTTTCGGTATCGTTCTTGTATACAAGCATTGTTGTGGCTGAAGGAACAAGGATCAGATGGACTTGATATCATTGGGAGAGAACACTTTGAGAGGCAATTGGGCCTATTATGAAAAACGAGAAGCGCTGCCCAACACCGGCTCCACCCGGACGATCACTCCGCTCGCGCCGGTACTGCAAACCGTAATGCCGCAATGCGTTAAGGAGAGAAATTGATCCGAGCAATTGCCATCACCATTACCTTGTTCCTCCTGCTGGCAGGTTGTTTATTCGGAGCTGCCGGACAGCTCTCATGGCCCATGGCTTGGGCTGTTCTGGGGATCTATTTGGCTTCCAAGGTAACTGGCCTCGCCTTCCTCGATCCAGACCTCATCCGGGAACGGGCGGCTCCCGGGCCAGATGTAGACCGTGGAGACATGGTGATCGCAACCTTGGGATATCTGATGTTGTACGCGGGGATGTTTGTGACCGCTGGGCTAGATGCAATTCGTCTTGGTCCTACCATCGCCATCCCCCTATTCGTTCAAATGACGGCGCTCGTCGTCTTTGCATTCGGTTATGGCTTCGCAACCTGGGCAGTCCTCTCCAATCCGTTCTTTTCTACATTCGTGCGAATTCAGGATGATCGTGGTCACTCGGTCGTCTCCTCTGGCCCGTATGCTCTGGTTCGACATCCCGGTTACGCAGGTGTGCTCCTCTCACACTTAGCCCTGCCCTTTGCACTCGGCTCCATCTGGGCTTTGCTGCCCGCGGCTGTCGGGACGGCATTCTTCGTGGCGCGAACATTACATGAAGATCGAACGCTCCGAGATCATCTTGCAGGCTATCGTGAGTATCAGGCCCGGGTTCGTTGGCGCCTGTTGCCAGGGGTTTGGTAGCTGTAATCTCGCGACCCAACTACCACGGCGTTGTAGGTCTGTGCCAGGGCAACAACAGGTATATTTTGATGGAGGTCAGTTTATGGAATTGTTTCCTACACTTCGATTGGGTTGGCTAAATGGGTGGATATTCTTGCCGTTTATCTACTTTGCAACTGAAGGATTTGCCAAGAGCCTGCCGAAAGAGATCTCTGCCAGGCTCTTTGATCATCAAGGTTGGACACGCCGAGATGAGACCCTGGCGTTGATTGCCGGCGTTCCGACTCTGGCATACTTCGCTTTGTTAATTTTCTCTCCCCTAAAAATGCATAGCTGGCTGATGCCGGTTGGTACCGTTCTCTTTGTGGCAGGCGCAGGCGCATGTGCACACTCCATCTGGATGTTTGCCAAGACTCCCGAGGGAGAACCAGTCAGGCGCGGGTTATATCGCATTTCCCGCAATCCACAGACAGTGAGCATGTTTATCGCCATTTTTGGGGCGAGCATTGCGATTGGCTCCTGGATCGCTGTGGGTGTCGTTCTGATTTGGAGTGTATTCCTGCATCTGAGAGTATTGGCGGAAGAAAAGACCTGCCTGGTCAAGTATGGCGAGTCCTACCGGCAGTTTATGGCTCGTGTTCCACGCTATCTGCTTTTTTGATCAGAAAGGATGTTTCAGTGAAACCCGCAACTACAGAGGATATCTTAGAGCTCATGAACGGTTATATCTTTTCAGCCGTTTTGGGCGCTGCCATGGAATTGGGCGTTTTTTGGTTGCTTGTTAAAAAACCTCTATCGGCGCTGGAACTGGCTCAAACCTTGAACATCCCACTGAACCGCTGCCATTATTGGTTACAGATCTTATGCAAGCTTGGCTTGTTGGAGGATAACGGCGAAGTTTTCGCCCCCTCTACCACTGCCCGAGAAGCGATACTGAATGTGCAGAGTCAAGACACCTGGGCTTTTCAGGCGCGTGAAGATCGAGAGTTGTCTTTGTACGCACAAGATCTGGCGTTGAACATCAGCAAGCCCATGTCAGCCTGGAAGGCTTGGAATCAGACGCCAACAGAATATTTCCAACAGATTGAGGAAAATTCCATCTACCAGGCGCGCTTTACGCGCAAGCTCTACGAAATACACCGCTCATTCGCAGAAGAACTGGCAAATATGCTTGACTTACGGGGCGTCAAACGGTTGCTGGATCTGGGCGGTGGTTCAGGTGTCGTTTCATTCGCCCTTCTCCGCAAGCATGATTATCTGTCCTCTGTTGTGGTGGACATTGAGAGTGTCTACCAGACTGGAAGGGTGATTGCCGCGGAAAACAAGCTCGAGAAACGGATTACGTACGTGGCTGCCGATTTTTTAAAAGACAATTTGCCAACCGAATTTGATATGGTGATGCTCTGTGATGTGGGCTCTTTCAGCGAGTTTCTTTTCCGCAGGATTTATGATGTATTGCCCCAAAAGGGTCGTCTTGTTATTGTAGATAAATTTGCCACAAGCAGGATCAGTGCACCACCGTCACGTTTATTATCGGCATTTGTGAATTCGCTTGCATCCCCGGCTCAGTCCGTTGACTATATCACCATAGAGGTAGTGCTAACTCGATTGCAGCAAGCGGGTTTTCGGGATTTTTCTGCGATCGATGTGCCGCACACAGATCATCTGCCCTGGAATATCGATTGGACCATGGTAGAAGCTCAGAAGTAAACCAACGGTGTAGATCAAGCTCGCCTGTGCCGGCAGCAGGTGAGCCTATCTGGTGCCCAAAACACAGTGAGATGTTAGTAACTTTCACCATGATATCACCTCCCAGTAATTTAAACCGTCAGGTTATTGGAGTGTAATGAAGCATATAGAAACCTTCGAAAGCAAACCCAAAATCGCCGTAAAAGTCACACCTCTGTTGTTTGTTCACGGGGCTTGCCTCGGCGCCTGGTGCTGGACTGACGGATTCCTGGATTTCTTTGGAACCGCTGGATATTCTTCTGTGGCTTTGAATTTGCGCGGTCATGGGAATAGTGCAAATTCAAAGTCACTAAAACAAGTGTGCATTGACGATTATGTAGAAGATGTCGCTTCAATTGCTTATGAAATGCCCCAGCCACCTGTCGTTGTAGGGCATTCGATGGGCGGCCTCATTGCCCAGCGATTCGCCGCCCATTACCCGACCGCTGGCGTTGTACTCATGGCTCCGTCTCCTGTTAGTGGAATGTATTCCCAATCTTGGAGACTTTTGCAGACCCATCCCTGGCAATTCTTTGTAGCCACCATCACGAAAGACATCTCACGCATCTATTGTGATAATCAACGTGTGCGAAGCATCATGTTTTGCCCAACAACGCCTGAAGAGATTGTCACACGTTGCAGAGAGAGGTTGCAAAAAGAATCCTGGAAAGCAGTACAAGAAATGCAGCCGTCATTGAAGTCACTCTATCCCGTCGCCAGCCGCATGCTGGTACTGGGTGGCGAATTCGACGGTACCGTGCAGTCGCCAGCAATCTGCGAAACGGCAAGGGCGTATGGCGCACAGTGTCACATTTTTGAAGGAATGGGGCATAACCTCATGTTGGAAACGTCATGGAAAACGGTGGCCACGTACATTGAAAACTGGATTAATCAGGGGAGAACCACCTGACAGGTGCGCATCTCACTGGCGGGATTCCCTGCAGATTACAGGCTTTATCTATGTCCAAGTGGGATTATGTTTTTAGAAGGGAAGCCACATCTGTCCATCGGCATACAAGATAGAACGATGGATCGCTAGGGAAGTCACTTTGGCTGGAAAGGAAGCGAAATGTGAAAAGCTATACAAATCATCCTAATCATTCTCCTTATCCCACTCTTTCTCGTGGCCTTCACAGTAGTCCACGAACTCGGTCATTCCATTCTGGCTCGTTTATTGGGGGATCCAAATTCTGTTTTTTATCTGGTCAGAATTCAGGCTCACAGCGGCTGCTTCGGCTGCAATATCTACGATCAATCCAAACTTTCTTGGAGTGGAAATCTCATCGTCAGTCTGGGAGGACTCTTCGCCACCCAGTTGGTTGCTATATTTTGTCTCTTTCTCCTGCGACTTCGCCATATCCAGTCCTTCTGGCAAAGGCTATTCAGTACAATCGCCTTAGGCTTTGCCTGCCTCGATGTACCTGTGCAGGTGATCCAGGGATTACTTTACAACTTGGATCACCACAAATGGCCGACTGAAGTTGATTTAATGGACTTCATGTTACTGTTGCAGATGAGGATAGGAGCTGGCCAACTTTTGCTCAAAGGGTTTGTTTTCATCGTTGCGGCGCTTTACCTTACAACCTTTGTATGGGTCTATAGGCAATACGGGAAGTTGCAGAGAACTTGAGATGTATTTCCTCAAAACCATTTAGCACCGCCTCCAACAGAGGCCCCTCCTGCGACTCTGCTTTGGTGAATCAAGCCGTTTGGCAACCTGATAGCGAATTGGAAGGAGGATTTATTCATGAAAAATGAACTGGCGAAACAAGTAACAGCAATCCTTTCGAAGTATGAGCCGGAAAAGCCAAGGGTTTCTGCTGACGAATTGCGAAGCCTCTGGCTCCAATATGAGCCCAAGAGTATTAAAGTGATCAAGGCCGAGCTGCGGGAACAACAAGAGACCATCGGGATACCGGTTCCGCTCCTGAAATCGATCGCCGAGGAAATCAGCAAGGTAGCACATAATCATGTGGATGACTACCTGCCATTGATCAAAATCCTTTGGAATGAATATGGGCGTGAAGGGAGAGTGGTTGCATTGGTTCCTGTGGGGGCGATGGAATTGACCTGCCCGGAGAAAATTGTCCCTCTTCTGAGAGAAATGTGCCGTACATGCCTCACCTGGGAGGATGTCGACCGGTTAGCCATGGATGCATTGGAGCCAATTGTCCGGAAGAAACCCGAAGAGTGGCTGAGCGCGATGGAGCCGTGGCTGGAGGATGGGAACAAGTGGGTCAGGAGAGCTGGTGTGATCGTGATCGGGCGTTTGCCGTTGAAACGCCCAGAGTATAACAGGCAGTGCTTAGAGTTGGTTGAGCGATTGTTGTATGACCAAGACGAGGATGTTCAAAAAGCCGTGAGTTTCGCCATCCGGCTCGTGGCCAGGGCAGAAACCGGCCCGGTGCACGAACTGCTTGCACAATACATCCCCCCTGAGAATCCAGCGGCCACCTGGGTGTTGTGTGATGTCATTCGAAGTATGGCAAAAACCCTCTTGCCGGAGTTTGCAGATTTATTGCCATTGTATGAAGAATGGAGCGCTGCTGAATCGTTGACTGCGAAGGAGCGCCGTTCGATCCAGAGCGTAATAAAGACTCTGCAAGAAAGTAAATAAGCTGGCTTTCTGAGAAGGATAATTCCATACTTAGCATATATCTCTTCACTGACAAAGGCGATCGTCCAACAGAGGTTCAGATTCTTGAGGCCGTTGGCTCCAGGTTGCCATTATGGCACGCTCTCATCGGCTTTGTCCGAGAACAGTAACTTTGGCGATGTGAAGCGCCTCCTGGCAATGCGAGCTGAAACAAAGCACCTTGTAAAATAATCTCGTCCAGAATCTCAGGAGAACATCCATGAAGATAATGGTCTTTTTACATGGCACTTCCATCATGCACAAGAATGCTGCTGGTCGATCCAGAGAAGAACGAGTTCAACAGTTTTTTAATGGCGACGAGTCTCTCCACGATTATGCCTCCTACGTCCCGGTTGACAACGCAGCCACGAAATTACAGCACTGGCATCAACAGGGCACGGAGATCGTCTATTTGAGCTCTCACCAAGATATGGAAGATGTTGCAAAGGACGAATGCGTTTTGAGAAAGTATGGTTTTCCAGCCGGCCCGGTTTTCTTCCGCCACAGTGGCGAAAAATACAGCGATGTTGCAGAGGCTGTCCTGCCCGATATCCTGATCGAAGATGATGCGAAATGCATCGGCGGAGAGATTGAGATGACCTATCCCTACATCAAACCAGAACTCAAAGCCAGGATAAAGTCGATCGTCGTGGCAGAATTTGGCGGCATTGACCACCTTCCGGATGACGTTGCTGCACTCACCCAGTGGCCAGTTAGCGGATCTCCGTGAGGTATTCCAGGATGTTCCCGGAGGGTTTGGTGACGATCTTGACCAGAATTGGTTTCGATGTTTCCGGTTCTGTTGCGCTCCGTCGAACAAGTGCTTCAACTGACTTCCGCAGGCGATACGCTATAGAGTCATATAATTGTCTACTGGAGCAACTTCCATTTATGCAGCGTCAATATCTTTTCCGTCTAAGCCTATCCTTAGTTGCCAATATCCTCCTCAGTTGCACACTCCTGCCATTCGTATTACCACCTTTTGAGGGTTATTCACTGTCAAAGCTGCTCGAAGTTTTTCTCTGGCAAGGTATTGGCACAGTCGGGTGGCCATTTGCACTTCTTGGTTTGGTCCTTAGCCTCCCTTTCAGTGCAAAAATTCCTGGCGTAATTCCTCTCCTGTTCATGCTTATTTATCCCGCTATTCAATTCCTGCTGATCCGTTCCGTGATCTCAAAACCACCACGCCGTTTGGAGCTCATTCTTTTGCATCTCTTGATTATCGTCTCATTTGTTGTAGTATGGTACTATGTTCTCAATGGATATGATTTCATGTTAGGTTAGTCAAGAGCTCAGAGTTGCCCATCACATCGTGCACTGTACCAAAATTGAGTTGGATTTTTCGGTTCCGTAAAACTTTAGGGGTAACGAAATGTTCAAACCAAAGAATTTCGTTCTGCGGCGCTTGTTGACTTTTCTTGGTCTCGTCCTATTGCTAACGGGAGCCATGTACGCAGCCTGGATCGCCGGCGGATTGCTCATGCCAGCAGGAGTGCTTCGACCCTACTTTACGCGCCTGTTTGCCGCGCGGGTTGGCGAATTCAATTTCATAAAGATTCTCCTGGCGAATCTTTTCCCATTCCTGGGTGTCCAATTTATGAACCTGTTTCGGGGTCGTCGCAGGCCTGGCGGTCTTTATGTGCTGCCAGTTTTCTGGATTCTCTACGGGCTCATTTTAGGAACCAATTCCTTTGTGTATGCCGGGCAGCCGGTGCCTCTCTCGATTTCTATTCTTTGGACCAGAACGGGTTTCATGGAACTTCTTGCTTATACCTTGGGCTATGAAGCCACGCGCGAATGGGCCATTTTTCAAGGGTTCTGGCAGTCCCGGCGTATCCCCGGGAAGAACTGGCAACTCCAATCTCAGGATTGGGTCTATTGGGGGATGGGCTTGTTTCTATTGATCATTGCGGCTATCCGCGAAGTGCAGTAAAAACGCGCAGCCAGGCAAGGAAGGTCAACAAGTTCATAGACATTTTTTCTGGAAAGGACGCGATAATAATATTAGTTCCTACCTGGTGTGTCTCAGGATGTCAAGCGGCTATATGCACAGGCAAGCTTGCGGTTCATCATCATTTCATCGACCTTGCGCTCCAGACTGCCAGGCAAAAGATGGAAGAAAGGAGCTCATTTTGCACAAACCAGCATCTAAGGAAAGCGAGTTGATGGCCCAATATCGGAACGGGCCAGTTCAGCTTGAAGCTGCAATTGCCGGATTGCTTGAACCAAACCTGGACCTGGCTTTGGACGATCAATCCTGGTCGATCAGGCAAATCATCCATCACATTGTCGATGGAGACGATATCTGGAAACATTGCATTAAGCTAGCACTTGGGGTAACGGATCCCATTTTGGATTTGCGGTGGTACCTGGCCAGGCCTCAAATCCAATGGGCAGAGATGTGGGCGTATAGAGACCGTGAAATCGCTCCCTCGCTGGCACTGTTTGCCGCCAACCGTAATCACATCTTCCAGCTTATACAGGCTATCAAGATGCCCTGGGAACAAGACATTCTAATCCAATTATTGGACAAACAGGAGAAAGTTACTTTGGGGTGGGTGGTAGAGATGCAGTGCAATCATGTAACGGAGCATGTTGAAGACATTCACAAAATTCGAAAGATGTATGGCCTTTGAACAACAACTATCCTACAGATGGCTATCTGCCGCTCACAAAAAATCGAGACTGAATTTATGGAAAACAATAGAGGTACACTACCATGATCAAACTACACGGTGTTCCCCGTACAGCACTTGTCGTGTTGGCCTGCCACGCCATCGAATCCAGCCGCCCCGATGGACTGCTCCATGATCGGCGCGCGGTAGAAGTCTACCAGGCTTTGGGCGGCAGTCGTGATTTTCTGATGGGGCTTAGTGGGGAGGATATTTTATATACCTGCATGCGCGCCCGCCAGTTTGATGCGTTTGCTCGCACTTTCCTGGCAAATCACCCTGGCGGATTAGTGGTGGATTTAGGCTGCGGACTGGAAACGCGCTTTGAACGCCTGGATGATGGGCAGTGCTGCTGGCTCGGCGTCGATCTCCCCGAAGTGATCGATCTACGCGGTACGGTTCTTCCGGACACGGAACGTAGTCAAACCATCGCCCAGTCCATGTTGGAGATTTCCTGGCTTGATGAAGTCGAAAGGATCAACAAGCCAGTCATCTTTCTGGCCGAAGGCGTGTTCCCTTACTTCAGCACAGCTTCTCTCAGGCCGATGATGGCCGCGCTGGCGGCGCGTTTCCCAGGCGGCGAATTGGTTCTGGATGCCACCGGTCCCCTGCTTACCAGGCTGCACAATCTTTCCAGTTCTGTGCTGAAACGCTCCGGCGTTCGCATGCAGTGGGATGCAAAGGCTCCGGAGGAGCTTGAGAGCTGGGGGCTGCGATGTATACGGATGTGGGGTGAGTTATTGAATAGGGCGATTACTCTTGCCATCCAACTAGCGCGTGGAGCCGATGCTGCAAGCGCAACGAGGCTGAATCCGACCGTTAGTCCACTGTGTTTGCCTACTATCACGTCAGCCGAAGGAGAAAATACTATGGATTATCAAGAAACAATCATAATCAGCCGACCGATCACAGAAGTCTGGGTCTTTTTCCAAGAAGCCAGAAACGATTTTGGTTGGCAGGCCGATCTTTTGGGACAAAAGATAATCTATAAGAGTCCCACAGGGATTGGCACTATTGGCCGAGAGAAACGGAAATCACTGGGTGAGTCTACATGGGAGGTCACTGAAATCATTCTTGAGCAAAAACTAGCTTATAAGAGCACCTCTAGTGAAATTCCTTATCAGGGCAGCTATCTCTTCGAATCCGTTGAGGCGGGTACTAAATTCACCTCTGCTGTACACCTTGAGCTATCTGGCCTATGGAAACTTGCTTCACCAATCGTGGAGTATTTATCTCGGAAACAGTTGGTTATCAATCTACACAGACTAAAAGACATGCTGGAAATGTAGTTGGCAAATCCGGGCTCGGATCAATTGGCTCCATTTATTCACCCCTAACACCAGCCTCACCAGACGCTTGCATCGCTCGCGTCGGTGAACCAAGCCGTTAGGCAGCCTGATAGCGATTTAGAAAGAGGATTTAATTATGAAAGATGAACTGGCGCAACATGTGACAGCAATCCTTTCGAAGTATGATCCAGAAAAGCCAAGGGTTGCTACTGATGGGTTGCGAAACCTCTGGCTCCAAGTTGAGTCCAAAAACAATGAAGTGATTAAAGCCTCGCTTCGGGAACAACAAGAGACGATAGGGATACCGGTTCCGATCCTGAAATCGATCGCCGAGGAAATTAGCCAGGTGGCACGCAATCAAGTCGATGACTACCTGCCGCTGATCCAAATCCTATGGAATGAATATGGTTGCGAAGGAAGAGTCGTTGCTTTGCCTCCTATGAAGGCGATGGAGCTGGCCTGGCGGATTATTCGGAGGATTGAAGGTGATATATGAACGATCATTCTTTCGATTTATATGTTTGTCCTCAATGCAAAGGAGTGCTACAAGAAGAGGCAGACCACCTGCATTGTAGTGCCTGTATGCGCAATTACCCCATCGTGAATGGCATCCCGGACTTCTTGCTGGTCCGGTCGGAAGAGAGCCAGAATCCATACCTGCGCGACATCGACAAGCTTGGCCGCTGGGCGCGCCTGTATGACACACCGCTCTGGTATCCCCTGGTGCTCAGCATGTATGCCGGACCGGGGGTGCTTTCGTTCGACCAGATCCTGGCTTACGTGCGCAAGACGATCACACCCATAAAGGGATTGGTGATCGATGTGGCAACCGGACCTGGTACGTATGGCCGCAGGGTAGCTGGAGATGGGCGAACTGTCTATGGAATTGATATTTCCCAGGATATGATGTCGGTGGGAATGGAAAAGGTAAAGCGAGAAGGAATCTCCGGGATGCACTTCTCACGGGCGGATGTAGAAGCCCTGCCGTTTGGCGAGGGTGTGTTTGCAGCCGGCATCGCCAGCGGCTGTTTGCACCTTTTTCCGGATACACTGAAGGCATTGCACGAAATCAGCCGTACGCTTTTGCCCGGCGCTCCGCTGGTGGTGGTCACCTTCGCCTGGGGCGATCGCGGTATTTTGAAATACGACTGGGCGCGTCAGCGCATCCGCGCCCGTGGGCGGATGACGATTTTTGACATCCACACGCTGCCTGCTTTGTTGGATCAGGCGGGCTTCGATTTCTTTGATCCGGATGCCAGGGGAGGCGTGCTGCTGTTTCGGGCACGCAAGCGGTGACCCCAACCTGGGAGAGTATCGATTGGCTCCTAATAACGCTTTCTTTGTCCTAGACCTGGGCAGCCAACTGCGCCATGGCTATGTGATCGGCAGCAGGTTGCCGGAATCCGAGCCCGCTTATTCACCTTTGCTGGATGTGGGCTTCAACCGCCAGGATTTTCCCTGGCATGATGATGCGCCTCACCTGCACACCGGCAGCGAAGAATATTTTATTGTCTTGCAAGGCCGCCTGGATCTGCTGGTTTGCGGGCGCCCCGTCTCGGTTGCACCCTATGAATTGGTGGGTGTGCGGGCCAATGTGCCCCATCAGGTGATTGGCGGGCAGGCGCCGATTACCAATTTTCTCATCCGTCTTCCTGGAAACAGGGCAGATAAAGTCAGCCTGGACTCTCCAGGTCCAACCTTTCGTTCAGAGGACATCCAGAATGGGATCATGCGCCTTAATTTGCGAGATCCCCATGATGATTACCTGCTGGGGGCCTGTCTTCCATCCACCCACGCGAATTATTCTCCCCTGCTCGATTTCACCTGCGTTTGGGGCGTTGAGCCTGCCCAGGAATGGCGCCAAGAAAGGCTGCATGTTCACAGGCTGCGGGAAGAGTATTATTTTGTCTTGCAGGGCAGCCTGACTTTTGAGCTGGATGGTTCCGTGATATCTGTCAATGCCGGCCAGATCTTAGGGGTGCGGCCTGGCGCGGTCCACAAAGTCGTTGGAGGGACTGGCCCTGTGGATGTCCTGTTCGTGCGCGTCCCCGGCGGGAGGGGCGATAAAACTGTGCTTGAAGTCTGACTGATCCGCAAATAGGGAAATTAAGTGATCGGATCATCACATCCCTATCCCTGATCTTAAGCGATAATTGAGATATGAATGTGATTGAGGAGAACAGTGTTCCGGGGAGGATCATCTACGCCAGCCCCTGGCAGCGCCTGGTGGCCTATTTGCTCGATGTTGCGATGTTATTGGGTGTCTTGATCTTGATCCAAATGACCATCTGGTTTCTTGGGAAAGGGTTCCCCTACAAGTTTTTTAGCTCCGGGATACACATCGAGCTGTGGGTTTTACTCAGCATCTCGCTGCCAGCCTGGCTTTACTTCACCCTGAATGAACGGTCTGCTCGCCAGGCTACTTTTGGCAAGCGTTTGTTTCACCTGCAGGTTGCTCACGTAACTGGCAGCCGGATTGGATTTTGGCGAGCACTGCTGCGCAATGTGGTCAAGCTGCTGCCCTGGGAATTGACACATATTACATTGCTTATTCCCGTTCCCATGTGGGGAGATCCATCCCCTGGGATGCGGATTGGGTTGATCGTGGTTTATCTGCTGATCGGCCTGTACCTGAGTGTGATGTTCCTCAACCGGCGCCGGCAGAGCATCCATGACCTGGTCCTGAACACGGTGGTCATTCGCCAGGAAAGGAACGGTTAAAATGGCTGACCCATTGCTTATGGAGCACCTGGCCTTCAGACCCCTTACAGCCGCTGAATGGCCGGATTTTGAGCGGCTTTTTGAAGAGCACGGTCCGCAAAATGGCTGCTGGTGCATGTACTGGCGCATCAAACGCGCGGACTGCCAGCGCCAGTTTGGCGAGGGCAATAAACTGGCTTTCAAGAAGATTGTGGAGGCAGGGAACATCCCCGGCATCCTGGCTTACCAGGATGGACAGCCAGTAGGCTGGTGTTCCATCGCCCCGCGTGAAGAATTCTCTGTTTTAGACCGTTCTCCGACGCTGAAAAGGATTGATGACCAGCCCGTCTGGGCCATCGTCTGCTTCTTTATCTCCAAACCTTACCGCCGCCGGGGCCTGACGGGCTTGTTGATCCAGGCTGCCATTCAATACGCACAAGAGAGAGGAGCAAAGATCATCGAAGCCTACCCGCTGCGCACCGAGATTACCAAACTGCTGCCCTACGAACGGTTCATGGGCAGCGAGGCAACGTTTGAGCGCGCCGGGTTCCGGGTGGCGGCCCGCCGCTCGGATCGCAGGCCGCTGATGCGATACAGGATTGAGGCGGAACCATGATCTACGAAATCTATCTCCAGGTGAAGCGCACCGGCCGCACGCATGCCCATGTTCCAGGCTGGCCGGGCTGCAACTGGCTGGCAGACAGCCCAGAGGCAACCATGGAGCGGGCGGTAGAGGCCATTGCCTGGCACCTGGCCTGGCTGCGGAAATATGGTAAACCGGCACCGCAGCAGGATGAGGCCATTCTACCGCGCCTGGTACAGCAGCATGCTTCTACAGCCCGCGAGGGTAACCTGATCGGCTTCTTCGAGTCGGAGCGCCAACCCGTCATGCCTAAAGAAATTCCCGGCTTTCTGGATTTGATGGCCTGTTCCCGCAGCGAGTTGTTGGAGTTGGCGCAGAACCTGCCCGAGGCCGTGCTTTCCTGGTCGCCTGTCCCTGGCTCCTGGCCGATCCTGGAAGTCCTGCGCCACGTGGCTGCTGCCGAGCGCTGGTACCTGACGCGCATCCTGGATCCTGCCACGATCCCGCAATTCAAACCCAACCGCTCGGTCTGGTCCCGCCTGGAAGCGGTGCGGGCGCTGGCTTTGGAGCGGCTGGCTGGGCTCAGCGGTGCTGAACTCAGCCAGATAAGCGCCGATCAATCCGGAGAGCTCTGGTCGGCGCGCAAAGTCTTCCGCCGTTATCTGGAACATGAGCGCGAGCATACGCACCATATCCTGGAGATCTTACATGCCCATACCCTTCGCGGAACGTAAACCGCAGCTGATTGGCGGTCTGGTGCTACCCCGGGCAAATGTGCGGCAGGCAACCCAGGCTGCGATGGATTATTTAGGGAAAAATGGTTTCTACCGACAACGTGGACTGTGCCACGATTACTTGAAAATAGGGACAAGGTCGATTAGCAATGAACGATCCTATTATAGAAACGAAATGGACTCTTGACGGAGATGAGACCAGCTGGACATCATGGGCGGATCAAATGGCGCAGGCTGCAGCTTCTCCCCTGATGCAAGAGATCATTGCAAATCACAGAGCTGCTGGTCGAGATTGGGCAGTGGATGTTGGCTGCGGAACCGGGCGCGCGTTCATCCCGCTGGTGGAAGCGGGCTACCAGGTCATCGGCCTGGAGCCAACCTTGAAGGGTGTGCAGCTCAGCCAACAGCGAGCCAGCCAGGCAAATCTGTGCGCTTATCCCATTCTTGCATCCGCCGCCCGATTCCCAATTCCAAATGCATCGATTACCTTCGTGTTTGCATTCGGTAGTTTATTCCATCTCAGTATCATGGAACTGACAAGCGCTCTGCGAGAAATCCATCGTGTTCTACTTCCTGATGGCACAGCCGTTCTGCATTTTCTAGACCTTGAAGATTGGCGGCACACACTCGCCAAAGAAATCTATCCCGACCAGGCTCCGATACCCAGTTATCAGGCTGTGGTAACATGCTTTTGTTCACAGAATCCCATCAAAGAATGGATATTAAGAGCAGGATTGCAGCTCACGAAACTAGAATTGAGGACAACCCCAAGCGAGGCTGGCGAACAACGCAACTGGCTTGCTTATTGTAGAGGGTAAGAGGTTCGTGCATTCGTAGTTTGGCATCTGTTATCAGGTATAGACCATGTACTGGTTTTTGGCCCCTCTGATTTTTGGGTTCATCTGCAACCTCGCCAGTGCCTTCACGGCGGCCTTTTTCCATCGCTGGGGAGAACTGCGAGGTTCGATCCTCACGGTTATTTTCAGAGATGTCCTGGGAATACCGGTATGGACGCTTGGATTTCTTCTGGCTGCCCGCTCCCCATCGCCCCTGCTGTTCACCTCCACTCTAGCCACCGTGATGGGGTGGCTGCTGGTCACGCTGGGTGGAGCGATCATCCTGGTCGCACTCTTGACCATCCGATGGCCAGCAGCCCGGCCATCGCTCAAAGATCAACTGGTGCAAACTGGGATTTACGCCCGGGTGCGCCATCCGATCCATACCGGCGCGCTGCTTGAATTTACCGGGCTGGCTATGATCAACCCAACATTGCCATTTACACTCGCTTCAGGTATGGGAATGGCGTGGGTGTTTTTCCAGACATGGTTCGAGGAAATCGATTTGCTGGAACGGTTGCCAGGTTACCGAGATTACTTGAACACCGTACCGCGTTTTATCCCTCGTATTCGCGCCAAGTAGATAGGAGTGTCCCCTGATGCTCAACCTTACTTTCCGACCGCTAAATCCCGACACCGATTACCCGGCCCTGGCCCAGCTATACCGGGCAGCCGAACAGGCCGCGGGGATGGAGCCATCGTCCACCGCCGAAAGCCTGCGCCTCAGAACCTGGGGAACGCGCTGGGTGGCTGAGGATGCCTCCCAAGCGGATTTTTTCCCGGCGGCCGGCTGGATGGCAAGCCAAAGCCCAACCCGTTTCTTTGTCTATGCCGTGGTTCACCCGGCCTGGAGACGCCGGGGACTGGGCAGCCAGATGCTGGCTTATGTTGAAGCTCAAGCTGCCGCCCAGGGAGCATTCGACCTGGTAGCCAGCGCCCAGGCCATCGAAACCCCTGCCATCGCCTTGATCACCCGCCTGGGCTATACCCTGGTGGGTCACAATTACAGCCTGCACCTGCCGGCTGAAGTCGATCCTGGCGAGCCACTCCTGCCGCCCGGATACACCATTCGTACGTATGCAGAAATCCCCGATCCTGCCCTGTTGGCCCAGGCGCATAACCGCTGCTTTGCGGATCGCTGGGGCCACTACGAGAACTCGCAGGAAAACACCCCAGAACGATTGCTCCAGTGGATGACAGAAGAACTTGGCTCATTCATACCTGAAGGAATCTTCCTCCTATTTGCCCCGGATGGCGACCTGGCCGGCCTGAGCTACGGCCGCATTGCAGAGGGCGGGCAGCGCCGCGCAGTCGATTCACCAAGCTGCACACCCGAATACCGCCACCTTTTGCTTGAAAAATCCCTGGCTCAGATCGCTGCCAATTGGCTGCGCAAGCGCTTCGGCCCCGGTCCGCTGGCGCTAGACTGCTGGGGGGAAACGGAAGAGAACATCAACCTCTTCCGTTCCATCGGCTTCATTCTAGATGAAAAGGATCACAATCTGGAATTCCGCAAGGTGATCGGGGCAACCGGCAGTTAAATCCTCAAAATGTATGTAGCTGCAGCTGGTTTTGCAAAAATTGCGCGATAATAACGATAGAGACTGATCGGTTCCGCTGTTGCCCAAGCTGATTTTAGGCAGTCATCTTTTCGAACATAATTGTGAAGGATAAAGCCAATGACCAATTACATCATCGTCAGTGTCATTAGCGGTATCTTGTTCGGCATCCTGGACGGCTTGATCAATGCCAATCCACTTGCGACCAGGCTGTTCGAAGTCTACAAACCCATCGCGAAAACCTCGCTCAATGTTGTGGCGGGAATAGTCATTGACCTTGCCTACGGATTTATCCTGGCCGCGTTGTTCCTGCTGCTTTACCCAAGTCTGCCGGGCGAAGCCGGGCTTGTAAAGGGTGTGTGTTTCGCACTGGTGGTGTGGTTTTTACGAGTGGTGATGAGTGTTGCTTCACAGTGGATGATGTATAAAGTGCCGTTCAAAGCCTTGGGATACACCCTCCTGGCAGGACTAAGTGAGATGCTGATTCTTGGCATCTTGTATGGGCTTACCTTGCATCCCATGTAATAACTTGATGCCTTTTTCGCGGGGATACAGATCTGACTCGGGAAATGTTCCAGAAGGTTGGTATCCGAGTAACGAGAAAATGGACCTTTAGGTGTAAGCCCGCCCAGATTACGAGCCGCTATTTTCGATCCTGGATTGCTTGCGCGTAGATAGCGAAAAACGTTATTGGATAGAGCGTAGAGAGGCAGAAGGGAACATTTGTGACATACAGTAAGCCTCCGGACAGATGAGTACCGGTGTCGAAATCCTGCTAACGATGTCCCACAATGCCTTGACAAGCGCACAGGAGTATATACAATGATGGATAGGCGGTTAAAAAGTGAGATCGCCCAGCTGGAACTGAGCGATCTCGGCCGCAGATCCCTTGCACCTTGACAGTCCTACTACCAAACTATTAAGTCCGGCAGTAAGTGCAGCTTTCGCTGCCTAGGGGGAACTTATAAGCTGCGGAGAGGGTGGGTGGATATACGAGAGGCACCTTTCTTTGCCCGGATTCCCGCCGTTACTGATCCTGCCTGATAACGCAAACCGCAAGGAAGCGCTTGCAATCATCAAAACTTTCCTGGATGGAAAAGAAACGTAGTCAGTTGAGCTCCTAGATTTGCCTGGGGCATGTAGCTGTTTGAGCAGTTCTCGTACTGTGTACGGGAACTGCTTTTTTGTTTAAGGCTACTGGCAACTATGACTCGATATATTCTCATCCAATTTGCAGCTATTGTCGCCCTGGCGCTATCAGGTTGCTCCGGCGTCTCAGTCGATTCCTTTGCCCCACCAACCAGCGCCCGCCTGTCATCTCCCATCCCCCCGTATGTTGCCACTGACCAGGCTGCTTCGCTGCAAGCGCGCTCGACCATCCAGGCCGGAGAAGCCCTGGCCTACAACCTGGCACTGACCGGTACGGCGGTGGCCGTCCAAGTCAACTCCGAGTCCACCCGGGTTGCCTTGCAACTTGCCAGTTCTGCCGCGACCGAGCAATACTTTGTCCGCCAGACGCAGGCATCCGGTGAAATAACCGCCACGGCCATCAGCGCGGCAGCGACCAGCTCTATCGCCACCCAGCAGGCAATTAACACCGGGACCGCTCAGGCCGCCACAGCCACCCAGGTAACCTTCAACCATTATGTACAGACCACCGCCACACAACTGGCGGTCAACGAGCTGATTCGTCAGGATGAAAGCCAGCGCCAGTCGCTGGAGTTCCGCACCTGGGCCTGGCGCATTGCCCTCGTTTTGGCCTTCGCTTTCGGACTGGTGCTGATTTGGAAAGCCATACAGTGGCTGCTGCTCAAGTTCTTCGGTTTCCAGTCCTGGAACGGCAAGCCAATCTTCGTGATGCC
>CAZAGA010000022.1:11507-18788 GCA_964484335.1 uncultured Anaerolineaceae bacterium | reverse complement strand
ACAATCCCCAACTGGTGGTAGGTCGACGCCTGGCTGTAGCGGTCGTTGAATTCGACATAAATCGCCAGCGCCTGCTGGTAGTAGCCTTCCGCCTGGGCCCACTGGCGCTGCTCCTGGGCGACCATCCCCAACTGGTGGTAGGTCGACGCCTGGCTGTAGCGGTCGTTGAATTCGATCTTGAGCGCCAGCGCCTGCTGGTAGTAGCCTTCCGCCTGGGCCCACTGGCGCTGCGCCTGGGCCACCCTCCCCAACTGGTGGTAGGTCGACGCCTGGTAACGACCACGGTTTTCGGCAGCCAGGCTATGCGACTGGGCGATCCGTTGCAGCGAGCGTTGGTAACTGGCCTCGGCCGAAGGATAATCCTTCAGGAGTAGCTGCCGACTCGCCAGGTCATCCAATACGGCAATGAACTCTTCCCCCAGCTGGCCGGATAATTGTTCCGCCGGGTAGGCTTCCAGCACGGCCAGGATGCGCTGGCCGACTTCCAGGCCACGGCGGTGATCCTGGACCGTGTCCAGGAAATTCAATATTGCAAAAGCAATATTGGCGATCGTCTCCTGGGCGCCCAGCGCCAGCTCGAGGGCGGCCGCCAGGTTTTCATATTCCAGTCCGGCCAGGGCCCGCCCGGCCTGCCTTTCGGGGGCTTTTTTCGAGTTCATCGCCTGGCGGAGCGCGCCACCGATCCCGGTGTAGTGTAAGCGGAAGGCGTTCTCGATTGCGCTCTGTTTCTCGACCTGGTCGCGCAGACGGCTGCGCAGGAAGTAAACGAAGAACGGCTGCAGGCGCAGGTACATATTGATATCTGGGTGCGGCCCGAGCAGCCCCCAGCGGTTGGCCTCCTGGAGCAGCTCGCCCCAGCGCTCGAAGGGAAGCCCGGCCAGCGCCGGCTGGGCCTGGAGCTGCTGCGAATAACTGTCCAGCCAGCTCAAGTTGAGCACCCCCTGGAAGGGCGCCAGGCAGGCCAGCAGGTCCTGGGCGGCCGGGTCCAGCCGGCTGTGCGAGTATTCGATCGTGCGCAGGATGCTTTCGTTCTTATCGCCGCTGCGCAGGTCGAGCGCGCCGCCCTGCTGCAAGGCCGCCAGCACCTCGCCGGGTGATTGGTCCTTCAGGTTGGCCAGCAGCACTTCGACCGGCAACGGGTAGCCGGCCAGCAGCTTCATCAAATGGGCCAGGTCGGGGTCCTGGCGGTAGCGCTCCACGCCGTGGGTCGCCAGCACTTTGTCGGCCAGGGCGGCAGCGGCTTCGGGGTCCAGGCCGTGCAGCTCGTACTGGTTGTCACCAAACGTCGCGGGGGCCAGCCACTCTTCCGGGCTGCGCGAGCCGAGCAGGACCAACGTGCGCCCGCCTTTCAGCGCCGCCAGCAGGCTGTGCAGGCGCTCTTGCTCGTCCGGCGGCAGGCTGTTGGCAATCGCCAGCGGGGCGCCGGTGATCGATTCGAGGTTATCCAGGATCAAAAGATGGCGCTGGCTGCGCAGCCGCTCGGCCAGGTAGTTCTGCTGGGCGGCTTCGGACAGCGGGCGGAAGTAGCCGGCGAGCTCAAGCTCGGAAAGCAGACCCTCGGCGATCGCCGACAGGATCTGCTGGCGGGTCCAGGCTTTGGCGTCGTAGCCGAAGTAGAAGACCTTCTCGACAAAATCGGTCGCCTGCCACCACGAGCCGAGGTGGCGGAGCAGGCTGGTCTTGCCGGCCCCACCCAGGCCGTGCACCAGGAGCAAGTTGTTGTGGGTCAGTAGGCGCTTTTCGATCCGCAGCACGTCCAGGTCGCGGCCGAAAAAGCCATAGCTGGCTGGCGGCGGCTGGTAGCGGCGGGCCTGGCGCTCGTGGTAGGCCTGGTTTTCTTCCGGCGTGAACGGGCGCGGCGCGAGGCGCTGGGGCTGGTTCTGGTAGACCACCGGCAGAAGCCAGTCCTCCAGCTCGATCACCTGGTTGTAATAGGCCCGGCGCTGTTTGTGAGCGTACAAGTCCTGGCGGGCGCGCTGGACGGCGGCCGGCAGGGCCAGGCCTTCGAACAGGCGGCGGTAAAACTCGGTCATAAATCTTTCCGCCGCACTGACCGTGACCGAATAGCCCATGGCGATCGCCACCTGCACCCCAGCCTGCATCAGCAAGCTGCCCAGGCTGGTCTCGGCCTCGCCGACTTGCTTGCCGGACTGGCAGGCGTTGAGCACCAGGATCGGGATACGGTGCACCTGGAGCAGGGCGGCCAGCTCGCTGGCTTCGACCGGGTCGGCCTGGCCTTCTTTTTCGCCATCCAGGAAGATGAAAGCTTTCTGGTCCGGGTATGCGGGGATATCCGTCCGCCCGGGGCGGGCGTAGTACAGCAGGCGCTCGCTGGCACGCCCGGCGCACAGCTCGGGGTAGGTCAGCAAGGCGCCGTGGGTATCCAGGTGGATCACGTGATAGTAGCTGCTGCCAGGCGCATCCTGGACTGCTTCGAGCTGAGACTGCAGGGCAGCGTACGTCCCCGGGCGGAGCAGATCGACCTGGACGCGCAAGCTGGCCTGCTGCAGGCTGTTGACTAATGGCAGCGAGATGGTGCGATAGCCGACGTCCTCGGCGACGCCAGGCCGGGCGGTGACCAGCAGAACGTGGAGCAGTGGGCTGGCTTGGGCATGGGCGGGCAGGCTTTGGAAAGTGAGGTTGCGGCGCACCAGCGGGCACTGCAGCGCCAATGGCTGGGCCAGGTCGGGATCCTTGAGCGCTTCCCAGTGCAGGTGGTGGAAATCGGGTTTGCCTTTGATCTCGAAGGACAGGTTTTCGATCCCATCCGCCAGGGCAGCCTGGTAGCGGGCATAAGCGCGCCGGTCGGCGAAAAGCTGGTTGAAAAGCGCTTCGCCGTAATCTTTGACGCTCTCGGCGGCGTGGCGGGCCTTCACCTGGTTGGTAAAGGGAAACTGCAGGTGCTGCTCGTAATACCATTCCAGGCGCTTTTCTTTCTCTTCATCGAAGGGATCACGCAGGGTGACTTCGATTTCTTCACCGTGATCGAAACTCAGCCTGGCCTGGAAACTGCCATCCGGGTGGGTAGCAAACTGGCGGACCGTCAGGGTGGTCACAGCGGTCCCTCTGGCAGGCGCACCCCCGCAGTTTGGTGCCATCCGGCAGCTCGACCTGCTCGACCTGCGGTTCCTGGCGCAGGCCGCGCTTCGCCAGGGCCAGCTTGATCAGGTCGTAGAGGATCGCCCCGGCGATGCCGACCATCAGGTCGCCGGCAATCGTCAGCAGCGGGACGAGCAAGGTGGGGTCGTAAGCGCCCGGGCCGGCGCTGCCCAGGCTGGCCTGGGCGGCCTGGCGGCAGTCCGGGGTGTCGTTCCAGGCCTGGACGAAGTCTGCGGGTTGGAGGTCAAGGGCGGGATCGAGGGCAACCTGGTAGTGCATGTTTTTCTCCCTGGGTGCGGTTGTCTGGTTGGCGAGGAGCTGCGGTGAGGAAATTATAGCATACCCCCTCCCGGCCTGCCCCATTTTGAAGTACAAAAATGGGGGAGGAGCGCACCCAGCGAGGAATTCGAAGTAGCTGACCATTCTCGGGCGGGTCGCCCGGACTAACCTGGCGAAGCTGCCTCGACCAGTTGATCGATCAGCGGGCTTGTGTCATCCAGGCCCACCAGCTCCCAATCAAGCTCGATGGCGAAGTTGGTCTCGAGGGCATCGAGCACGTTTTCGCGCCACAGTGCCAGAGCGGAGAGGACACCATTTCGCAGGCTGCCGCCAGCCGCCCCTTCGGCCAGGCAATCCTCCAGGCCTTCCGACCAGAACAGATCCGTGCTGGCGGCATTCATCTCAATGATCTCGTACAAGCCTTCATCCATCCCGAGCAAAAGTTTGGGACCAAGCCGGCAGAGTGCCTTGTAAAACCTGGACCAGCGATAGGCGTCAGACATGTCAGGTCCGTTCCTTTCCCAGCGCGCGTGAGAAAGCCTGTAGAACAATCCTGGCCTCGCCCGGATTGGGTTGATCGTTCATGCTCGCCCCAGCCTGGTCACAAACGGGTTGAGCTTCAGGCGCAAGCCGCAGCCCGGGGTGGGACAGGTCACCTCGCTGCCAGGTTGGTTTTCACGGATGGGAAAATGCTGCTGGCAGGCCGGGCAGCGCAGCTCACTCCCCTGCCCTGCATCGACCGCGGTGACGATGATCGGTTCATACACCACCCCAACCAGTTCGATTACGTAAAAGTTACCCCCAAAATCGCCGCAGGCGGCAAGCGGTTTCCACGGATGCAGGGCGACACAGCCAAGGCTGCCAAGAAGTGCAATATTGGCCAGCTCCTGCCCGCTGGCAGCGTCCCATACTTTGAGCGCATTGTCCCTACTGGCGGAGACGATCCGGGTCCCATCCGGGGTGAAGACTGAGGCACTGACCTGTTCGGTGTGACCACGCCGGGTGCGCAGTTCCTGCCCGCTGGCGGATTCCCACAAACCCATGATATCCCAAATGCTGTCGGAGACGATCCGGGTTCCTTCCGGGCTAAAGGCAACCGCATTGACCCGATTGGTGTGACCGCGCAAGGTGGCCAGCTCATGACAATCAGCGACATCCCACAGCTTGAGGGTCCCGTCCCAGCTTCCGGAGACGATCCGGGTCCCTTCCGGGCTGAAGGCGACGCTATCCACATGTTCGTGGTGACCGCGCAGAGTGGCCACCTCCACTCCGCCAGTAGTATCCCAGAGTTTGAGCGTCTCGTCCTGGCTGCCAGAAACGATCCGGGTCCCATCCGGGCTGAAGGCAACCGCATTGACCCGATTGGTGTGACCACGCAGGATACGCAGCTCCGCTCCGCTGGCTGCATTCCACAGCCTGAGTGTGTTGTCCTTGCTAGCGGAGACGATCCGGGTGCCATCCGGGCTGAAGGCAACCGCCCTGACCCGATCGGTGTGGCCGCTCAAGGTGTACAGTTCCTCGCCACTGGCAGCCTCCCATAGTTTGAGCGTATGGTCCTCGCTGGCAGAGACGATCTTAGCTCCATCCGGGCTGAAAGCAACGGTATTCACCGGTTCGTAGTGGCCGCGTAGAGTGGCCAACTCCTGCCCACTGGCAGCCTCCCACAGCTTGAGGGTATTATCATGGCTGGCAGAGACGATCCTGTCCCCATCCGGGCTGAAGGCGACGGCAGTAACCATCATGGTGTGGCCGCGCTGAGCCCCCAACTCCCCCAAGCTGGCGGCGTCCCATAGCTTGAGTGTTTTATCACTGCTGGCGGAGACGATCCGGGTCCCGTCCGGGCTGAAGGCAACGGCCAAAACATATCCGGCATGGCCGCGCAGGGTGCCCAACTCCTCCCCGCTTGCGGTCTCCCACAGCCTGAGCGTCATGTCAATACTTCCAGAGACAATCTTACTGCCATCCGGGCTGAAGGCTACGGCCTCGACCCTTTCGGTGTGACCACTCAGGGTGTACAGCTCCCCCTCGCTAGTGACCTCCCACAGCTTTAGCGAGTTACCCTGGCAGGCAGAAACGATCCGGGTGCCATCCGGGCTGAAGGATACGGCCATGACCACGTCGGTGTGGCCGCGCAGGATGCCCAACCCCCGCCCGCTTTCTATCTCCCACAGTTTAAGGGTCCTGTCAAAGCTGCCAGAGACGATCTGGGTGCCGTCCGGGCTGAAGGATACGGCCGTGACCACACGGGTGTGACCGCGCAAGGTGCGCAGCTCCTGCCCGCTGGCGGCATCCCAAAGCATGAGAGTATTATCATGGCTGGCAGACACAATCCGGCTCCCATCCGGGCTGAAAGCAACCGCCCTGACCCGATGGGTGTGACCGCGCAAGGTGCGCAGCTCCTGCCCGCTGGTTGCATCCCACAGCTTGAGCGTCTGGTCCTGGCTGCCAGAAACGATGCGGGCCCCGTCCGGGCTGAAGGATACGGCCGTGACCAGATCGGTGTGACCGCGCAAGGTGCGCAGCTCCTGCCCGCTGGCGGCGTCCCACAGCTTGAGCGTCATATCATCGCTGGCGGAGACAATCAGGGTCCCATCCGGGCTGAAGGTGACCGCATTGACTCCACCGGTGTGACCACTCAGGGTGCGCAGCAGCGCTTCCGACTCTTGGAAAGGCGTCCTGGTGCGCAGCCAGGGTCTGCCCCCCGGCGCGCTGCGCCTGGCCAGCTCCGGGGCCAGCAACTGCTCTACTTCTTCCCCCTCCCACTGCAAGCGGTTGTGCAGCTGCTGCCAGAGCAGGTCGGGATGCCGGGTGAGCACATGCGCTTCGCGCTGCAAGGCGCGCGAGAAAGCCTGTAGAACAATCCTGGCGTCGCCCGGATTGGGTAGATCGTTCATGCCCGCCCTAGCCTGGTCACAAACGGATTGAGCTTCAGGCGCAAGCCGCAGCCCGGAGTAGGGCAGGTCATCTCGCTGCCAGGTTGGTTTTCACGGATCGGTAAGTGCTGCTGGCAGGCCGGGCAGCGCAGCTCAGTCCCCTGTCCTGCATCGATCGCGGTAACGATGATCGGTCCAGACACCACGCCAACCAGCTCGATTACGTAAAAGCCACCCCCCCTGTCGCCGCAGGCGGCGAGCGGCTTCCACGGGTGCAGGGCGACACAGTGAAGCTCACCAAGCAGCAGGATTGTGGCCAGCTCCCTCTCACTGGCGGCGTCCCACAGCTTGAGCGTCTTGTCCCCGCTGGCGGAGACGATCCGGGTGCCATCCGGGCTGAGGGCGACGGCATGGATACTATCGGTGTGGCCGCGCAGAGTGGCCAGCTCCTGACCGCTGGCGGTCTCCCACAGCTTGAGCGTCTTGTCCCCGCTGGCGGAGACGATCCGGGTCCCATCCGGGCTGAAAGCGACGACATGGACCGGTCCGGTGTGTCCACGCAGGGTGCGTAGCTCATCCCCGCTGGCGGCATCCCACAGCTTGAGCTTCTTGTCCCAGCTAGCGGAGACGATTCGGGTGCCATCCGGGCTGAAGGCAACTGCCCTGACCCAACCGGTATGGCCGCGCAGGCTACCCAGCTCCCGCCCGCTGGCGGCTTCCCACAGCTTGAGCATTTGGTCATCACTGCCGGAGACGATCCGGGTGCCATCCGGGCTGAGGGCGACGGCATGGATACTATCGGTGTGGCCGCGCAGAGTGGCCAGCTCCTGACCGCTGGCGGTCTCCCACAGCTTGAGCGTCTTGTCCCCGCTGGCGGAGACGATCCGGGTCCCATCCGGGCTGAAAGCGACGACATGGACCGGTCCGGTGTGTCCACGCAGGGTGCGTAGCTCATCCCCGCTGGCGGCATCCCACAGCTTGAGCTTCTTGTCCCAGCTAGCGGAGACGATTCGGGTGCCATCCGGGCTGA
>CAZAGA010000022.1:0-11407 GCA_964484335.1 uncultured Anaerolineaceae bacterium | reverse complement strand
CCGCAGTGATATAAGAAGTGTGGCCGCTCAGGGTAGCCAGTTCATGACCGCTGGCAGAGTCCCACAGCTTGAGCGTATTGTCCTTGCTGGCAGAGACGATCCGGGTCCCATCCGGGCTGAAGGCGACCGCAGTGATATAAGAAGTGTGGCCGCTCAGGGTAGCCAGTTCATGACCGCTGGCGGCGTCCCACAGCTTGAGCGTCTTGTCATCGCTGGCGGAAACGATCCGAGTCCCATCCGGGCTGAAGGCAACCGCTGTGACCCCATGGGTGTGGCCGCGCAGGGTGCCCAGCTCCCGCCCGCTGGCGGCTTCCCACAGCTTGAGCATTTGGTCATCACTGCCGGAGACAATCCGGGTCCCATCCGGGCTGAAGGCAACCGCTGTGACCTCCTTGGTGTGGCCGCCGCGCAGGGTGCCCAGCTCCTGACCGCTGGCGGCATCCCAGAGTTTGAGCTTCTTGTCCCAGCTAGCGGAGACGATTCGGGTGCCATCCGGGCTGAAGGCAACCGCTGTGACCCCATGGGTGTGGCCGCGCAGGGTGGTCAGTTCCCGCCCGCGGGCTGCATCCCACAGCTTGAGCGTACCGTCATCGCTGGCAGAGACGATCCGGGTCCCATCCGGGCTGAAGGCGACCGCCAAGACTGAATAGGTGTGGCCGCCGCGCAGGGTGCGCAGCTTCTGACCGCTGGCGGCATCCCAGAGCTTGAGCTTCTTGTCCCAGCTAGCGGAGACGATTCGGGTGCCATCCGGGCTGAAGGCAACTGCCCTGACCCAACCGGTATGGCCGCCCAGGCTGCCCAACTCCCGCCCGCTGGCGGCGTCCCACAGCTTGAGTGTCCCGTCCCCGCTGACGGAGACGATCCGGGTCCCATCCGGGCTGAAGGCGACCGCAGTGATATAAGAAGTGTGGCCGCGCAGAGTGGCCAGCTCCTCCCCGCTGGCAGCGTCCCACAGCTTGAGCGTCTTGTCATAGCTGGCCGAGACGATCCGGGTGCCATCCGGGCTGAAGGCGACCGCAATGACACCAAGGGTGTGACCGCTCAGGGTGCGCAGCAACGCTTCCGACTCCCGGAAAGGCCTCCTGGTACGCAGCCAGGGTCTGCTCCCCGGCGCGCTGCGCCTGGCCAACTCCGGCGCCAGCACCGGGTCGACCTCTTCTTGCCACTGCAGGCGGTTGTGGAGCTGCTGCCAGAGCAGGTCGGGGTGCTGGGTGAGCAGATGCGCTTCGCGCTGCAAGGCGCGCGAGAAAGCCCGCAAACCTTTGGCGCTCGAATCTAGCTCAACGGCTGCGTTTTCCATTTTGACCTCAAATCTCCCGCCTGACGGTGAAGAGGTTCAACTTGATCGGCGCCCGGCAGGATTCCTGCGGGCAGGCGATCCCCGTGCCCAGCTGTTCGCGCTGGATGGGCGAGCGATGGTTGCAGACCGGGCAATAGAACATCAACCCCTGGCTGGTCTCCAGGGCGGTCAGGATCAATGCGGCGCGGTCGCCCCATCCACCCCCACCGCCGGGCATGGCGGCCAGGGCGCGCTGGTAATCTTCAAGGAGCTGCAGCACGCCGGTGTAGGTGTTGGCCGGGTTGCCTTCTTCATCCCTGCGCGCCAGCACGCCGACCTCGGCGGCCTTGTGTTCCAGGAATTTGAAATCGGTCAGGACCTGGTAGGCCTCGTCCAACCGCTCCGCCAGGGTGAGGTGGTAGGGCAGCTCGCTCAAGCCGTGGGTGCTGCGACCGTTCCAGGTCCTGCTGGCAGCGGGATCGGCTTTGAAACGGAAGTAGTCCGCCAGCCGCGCGTGGTACGTTTTCTGGTTCCCATCCGCCAGGAAGACTTCCCGGGCGACCTCCCCCAGCTCGCGGTGGAAGAAGTTCAACAACGGGCTGCCATCCAGCGCCCGTTCGCCCAGGTAGGGCGCCAGGTCGAAGGACAGGCGCGACCAGAGCACGACCGGCAGGCGCGGCCCATCGGCCCTGGGCAGCACCTGCCCGAGGAAGGCTGAAACCTGGTCCGGCTGGGCGCGGATGGCGTCCAGCCAGGCAATGGCGGCTTGCTGCTCGTCGTTGCCGGCAGCGCCGGACTTGAGGTACTGGACCGCCGCCTGGATCAGGTCCGCCGGCAGGTGGTAACTTTTCCGGTAGAACCAACCGTAAACCTGGGGGTCGCGCGAGAGCAGGTCGACCAGCTCGTCCTCCGCCAGCCCGTAGCGCGAAGCCGCCAGGTAGCCCAGGGCGTGCGAAACCAGCGCGTCGCCGTGGCTGCCCTCCTTCTCCAACCGTTCGAACATGTTGTGCTGGATGAGGCCACCCAGGCTGGCAGCCAGCCGTTCCTGGGGTTGGAAGGAGCTCCACAGGCGAGCCTCCTCGAAAGCCAGTTTCAGGTAGAGCGGATTCCCCTGGCAGGCCTCGAAACTGGCAAGCACGTCGGCGCGCTGGGACGGCTGCAGGGTGCGGTGGATATCCGCCAGCCACAGGGCGAGCAGCGCTTCCCCATCCACCCGGGAAAGGCCGCTCAGCGCTGCCTGGCGAGGGGATTTGGATTGGAGGTTCTTCCAGGTGTCTTCCTCCCGGGTGGAGATCACCACCGAAACCTGTTCGGGCAGCTCGTTCGGCAGCCAGACCAGGCTGCGGGCGCCCTGGCTGGGGGAGAGCTGGTCGAGCGAGTCCAGGAAGAGGATCAACGGCTTTTCGGCGGTCGCCAGCGCCATGCGCTTGCCCAGCTCGGGGACCAGGTCGCGGTAATCGATGGGGAGGCTGGTCGTCTTCGCTCCATAGCGGCGTGAGATCTCGTGGCACAGGCTTTCGAGCAGGCTGCGCCCGTCCGAGGAGGCCGGAGTGGCGCCGATGAAGCGGTAGACGATGGCGGCATTCGGATAGGCTGACTGGGCGGCTTCGACCGCCCGGGCGATCAGCGCCGATTTCCCCGTGCCGCCCCCGCCGGCGATTCCCAGACAGCGACAGCGGCTGTCCTGCAGGTACCCAGCGATCCGGTCGAGCATCTCCGAGCGCCCGACAAAGAAGCGCAGGCGCTCTTCGGCAAAGTCCCGGTGCAGCCGGCCTTCGTCATCGAGGACATCTTCGGCTCGCAGGTGAGCCTTCCCCGCGGCGACCGAGACCGGTTCGTGCGGCTTTTCGATCTCGGCCAGGATGATGCCCTCCAGCGCGGCGTAGACATCCGCGCAGAGCAGATCGAGATGGCCGGTGGTGATGCCGTCGCCGGTCCAGCGGGCCGGGTAAGTGGAGAGGTTCCGCTTGGGCAGAAAGGCGGCGAGGCGCTGTTTCAAAGCTGCCTGCCGGTCGTGCGCCTCCTGGTCCACGCTCTGATCTGACTCATCCAGGTCCAGGAAGTCGCCGGCGGCCGGGTCGTACCCCCGAGGCAAGCCCTCGATGCGGCGGAAGAAGCAGAAGACGTGCTCGGGCGCGTCCTCCACGCGCAGCGCGCCGGCGGCGATCTCTTGCTCGGTAGCCGAGGCGGTATAGGACAACAGGCGGTCGCCGGTGAAGCCCAGCCGCGCCGCCGCGTCGCCCAAGATGCGTTGTAGGCGGACTTCGAGCGGCTGCCAGCCGGCATACGGCTCGTACGGCCCGCCCTTTGCGCGCGGCTTCAAGCGCCATTCGGGTGGGACGGCATTCGCATCGAGGCTGTACCAGGTCTCCAGGAGCGCCTTCTCCGCGCCGCTGAGCGTGCCCAGGATCTGTTGGAACTCGGCGGCGGGGATTTGCGCCGGTGGTGGGCGCCAACCGTAGCGATCGCCCAGCAGAACAATGAAATTAGGGCGCGGGCTGACCCTCTGGCAGCGCTCGATCTCGCCCAGGCAGATCTTCATCGCCTGCTGGTCGAGAGCGGCCTCATCGGAGACGCCCCAGCGCAGGTCGATGGCCTGGAAGCGGCAGCCGTGGGCTTCAGCCAGTTCGCGCAGGCGCGGGAAGACGCGCGCCTGCAGCGCATCCCGCTCGGCTTTCAGGTCGCTGAAGGTGGAGGAGACAAAAACACGAAAAGTGCGCGCTGATTTTGCCATGGGCTACCTGCCTCGAAAGAGAAAAAACGCCAGGAGAGCTTAGTAGGCATCAAACTACTGCCGCTCACCTGGGCTTACTCAAGATGAACAATCCACGCGAGCTATCGGTGACCAACACCAGGTCGCCGGCAGTAGTGACCGAGGATACGGCGTCTAAGCCTGAAAAGACGGCGATCTTGCGCGGGTTGGCCGCGTCGCTGATGTCAACCGCAACGATGCCGCTTTCCAGGGTCTGGGTCCAGGTGCTGTGATCGATGCCGAAATTGAAGCTCAGGTAAGCGATATCCCCGCTCAGGGCGACGTCCAGGAGTGTCTCGCGTCCGGCCGCGCCGGGCGGCAGGAGCTCGTAGTTCCCGGCCGGTTCCAAATATTGCCCCAGCTTAATCGGCCGGGCCGGGTTGCTGATATCCAGGATGATCAACCCGTTGCTCCAACTGGCGATGTAGGCAACTTGGTCTTGAATCACCAGGCTGGCCCCCCAGCTGGAGTCATAGCCGCCGATCTCAGCCGCCTGGGCAGGATCGCTGACATCGATGACATGCAGCTCGTTGGCCTGAAGGTAGGCAATCCCCTGCTCGACCGCGACCCCTGGGCTGGAAATGTTGGAGAAAAATGTAAACTCGCCAACCTCGACCGGCTTGGACGGATCGCTCACGTCCACGATCATTAATCGATCCGAGGTGGCCAGGTAGACCTTCTGGTCGAAAACGGCCAGGTGGCTGAGGTTTTGATGCACAAAAATGCCCTGGGGGGTGAATTCGCCAATCGAGCGCGGCGCCGCCGGATCCTGGACATCCACGAGTACCAGGCGATCATTCTGCGCCCGGTTATCTTTCAACAGGCCTTGTTCAACCACGTAGGCGATCCGATCGACGACGACCACGTTCTCGGCATTCTCCATCGGAAAGGAACCGATTTCTTGCGGATTGGCGGGATCCTGGATATCGAGGATCAGCAGCCCCTGTTCAGCGTTGGCAATGTAGGCGAGCTGATCCACGACAAAGACATTGCGGGCTTCTCGGGAAGTGGGAAAGTTGCCTAGTTGCTGGAAGGCAGGCTCAGGCGTCGGGGTCGGGGTGGATGTCGCCGTCGCGGTCTCGGTCGGGAGGAGCGTGGCGGGCAGGGTTGCGATGGGTGTGGAAGGAAGCGGGGATTGCTCCGCCGATGTGGCGCTGGTTGGCGAGGCGGGGGGCGAATTCCCCAACAGCCGGGGGAGCATGAATGCTGCGATGATCGCAATTGCAACAATGCCCAATCCAACCGGCCAGATCTGGGCTGGCTTCCAACGCGCCGGCGCGGCAGGTTGAGATCTTGGGGGATTGAGGCTCCGGATGGCGGTTTTTTCATCGCCAGACATGAAATGCTGCAGGGTCGCGACCAGCTTTTCGATGTGTTGCTCGAGCGGCGGGTTGATCGCATCCAACCAGTGCTCGGTGGAGAGGAAGTAAGCCATCGCACCGGTGGGATCGATGGCTTCAATTCGGAAGGGGATGATGATGACATTGCTGGCAACCGCTCGCTCGACCTCCCGCACCACTTGACGGGAGCGGTTGGAGTTCTCGGAGAGAACAATCACCATAAAGCGGCAACCTTCAATGGCGGTGATGATGGCATCGCCCCACGAACTTCCCGGGGTGATATCGCGGGGAGCAAACCAGCAGCGGATACCGATATTCTCCAGGCCAGCGACGATCGCATCAGCAACCGGCTTATCTTTGTGGGAATAACTGACAAACACATCATGCGCCATGGGTGAACCTCGCCGGCCTGTTGTGGGTAGCCATGCTTAACCTCACTCGATCTGAAAGCCAATCCGGGCCAGCAAAGCGGGTAGCTGGCGCAGCATGGCGTAATTTTTCTCCCGCTCGCCTGCTGGGAGGTCCTCCCAAGGCAGCAGGTCGGGATGGGTGCGTTGCTGGTCGTCCCGTTTCTCGGCATAGGTCCAGCCATCCGCCTGTTTGGCCTGGCACCATAAGCTGTGTTCCAGGCTGGCCATCTGGTCGAGCTCGACTTGCGCAAAGGCTCGCTTGCCAGCGTCCCAATCCTGCAGAGGGTAGATGCGGTAGCCGGCTTCCTTCAGCAGGCGGCAGATCCGGCTGGCCTGCTGCCGGTTGGCTTCTTGCATGGCTTCCGAGAGCTGCTCCCAGGCCGGCTGGGCAGCAGCCAATCCGGCGCCCTGGCGATAGACTTCGTGCAGGTCGCGCGCCAGCCGCTCGTGCAAGCCGCCCAGGATTAATTCGGCCGAGCAGGCCACATCATAGAAATCAAAGGCCTTGACCTGGCGCGCCTCACCCAAACCTGGGAGCGGTTTTTCCAGGAGCTCGCTCAAGCCAGATTCCTCGGATAAGCGGACCCAGATCTGCCCGGCGGCGTACTCCGGGATTTGGAGCAGGTTCAGGCAGACCTGCAGGCTGAGCACCGGATCGCCCAGGCAAACATAGGCCAGGGTCAACCCCGGCTGGCCAGCGCCGGGCAGGCTGTTTTGCAACGGCCCGACCGAGCGCAGGTTGACCTGCACGGGGACCAGCTCGCAGGCCTGGTCGAGTTGGGGAAATTTTCTTCGCAGATGGCTGGTTTTCGCGCTGGCGTCCTGGTCTATTACTGTGATCCGCAGCCGGCCTGGGCGCTGAAGCAAATGCCAATGATAGCCGGCCTGGATAACCAGGTGCTCGCCCAGGCGGCCCAGGCCAACCACGCACAAGGAAGCCGGGATGTCCTGCGTGCTGGGATCTTCACCCCAGCCGATGCTTTCCTGGAGCAGCCGGCGGGCGGCGCGCTCGTACGGGTTGAAAGTCTCCAGCTCAAACGGCACGCCGGGCTCATCCGCTAATTCGCTGCTGCGGATGAGATTGAGCAGGTCGATCGAAGCGAGATGGACCATGCAAGTCAGCCGGCCCGACGGGCGGGCGCGGGTCAACTGGTAGGCTTGATAAGCCACCTGCAGGTTAGCGCTATCCTCCCCCAGCAGGCAAACCAGGTTGCGGGCCTGCAAGATCCGGGCGTTGGTCAAGACTTCTTTTTGGGTGGCATCGCCAGCCAGGACGATCGCTCCCAGGCGCTGGAAAATCTCAACTATCTCGGGTTGGGGCTCTTTTTCGATGATCACCACCTGCCTGCCCAGGCCGAGCAGCTCGTGCGCCAGGCGGCTTCCCTTGCGTCCCAGGCCACAGATCACGACATGCTCGCGAAGCCGCCGCAAGCGCAGTTTCTGGGTTTGCTCGCGAAAGAGATGCATCAGAGCCTGCAGGACCGTGTAAGCAGTCAGGAAAGGCAGCAGGAAGCGTGCGGCCTCCAGCATCCAATTGACTTTGCCTTCGACCGCGCCGGAATTCATGGTCACCAACTGCAAGGTGCGATAAAGGATATCACCCGCCGCCCAATTAGCATTGTTTTCGAGGGCGTAGATCGAAAAACCAAGATAACCCAGGCCAATTCCTGCCAGCCAGGTAAAACCAAGCAGGATCCAGCGATAGTCGGACCAAAATTTTCGCAGTTGGGGCTGGTTTAGCATCGCGCCCTTGCTCCCTGGGTTACCCGCCTCATTTTTGCTTTGTTTTCACAATCTTGTATCCCACCGTCTCCAAAATCCAGGGGATGGCCATGGTAACCACCCGGTCCAGGTCGCGGTAAGGCTCGTTCAAGAACTCACCCTGGGCGGTCCCCATTTTGGAGGCGTACTTTTTCCCATAGACCCGGGCGACTTCTTGGCTCTCCGATTCGTCCCACGGGACCAGGGCATCATGCAGCCGGGCCGGTTTGTCTTTCTTGGGGGCGTAAGACCAGCCCGAATCGATGTGATGGCGGACCCAGCGGATGTGCTCCATGCGGCTGATTTTCTCGAATTGCTCGGCGCTCAGCGCTGCGGCGGGTAAATTGGCGCCCAGGGGCACGATGGAAAACCCAACCGCAGCCAGTTTTTCAGGGATTCGGCGGGCATTATGGTAGTTCTGCGAGACCTCATCGTGCGGCATGCCTTGCGGGAGTACTTTCATCTTCTCGAACTGATCGAGGAATTCTTGCCTGGTGATCGAAAGCGGCGATCGCCCGGCCGGGATCGAAAACACGAGCGAGTACATACAATGGATCGCGGCCGCCATCTGCTCGACGACCTGCTCATCAAAGGTGATCTCATTGACCAGGTGATAAAATGCTTCTCCACCGTCCAGGTTGACTGGTTCCTGGGTGACCAATTCAAAGAACTGTTGTCCATCGACATGCAGGCTGATCTGGGAATCTGGCGGCAGGTCCGAGCGATGGTATTTGGTCTTTCCAAAGAGCTGGCTGGTTTTAAAGATCGTTTCGAGCGAACGGGTGCCGTGTTTGTAGCTGGAGACCAACAGAAAAGCATTCAGGACGCCATCATCGATCTGCAAAATGCCTTCTTTAAAGAGCTGGCGGTATCCAATTTGAAGCAGGCTGTTGATTAAGATCGCCCGGCGGATGATATATTCGGGGTCGGTGTTCTTTGAGAGGTGGTTGGGGGACAATCGGGTTGCAGAGGCCGGGCCAGCGTCGCCAGCGCCGCAATAAGGGATGGACGGATTGGGACCCATAACATTGAGAAATCCTTTGATCCGGCTGAGAAAATCGGGGCCCTTTTCCGCTTTGGCCAGGTGAGCCTTTTCCTCGAATTCTTCCATGCAAGCACAGGTGCCGCCGGCGAAGATGAAGATCGATTTCCCGATGTTGTGGGTGAGCTGCCCCTCCTGGAATTCACCATCTTGCATGGGCGCCAGGAAGTAACGCAGCCAGGCCAGGTCCTTGCTGTCGAATTCATCCCAAAAAACCAGCGGGATTTTCCCGGAGAGCGAGATATCGCGCACGGCATGAAAGGCCTGGTACAGGTCTTCCGGGCTCGCTTCGTTGAATTGGGAGAGGTTGAAGGTGATATCTTTGATCTCGTAATCGGGGAGATCAAGCGCCCGGGCCAATTGCTTGATGCTAAAGGATTTTCCGGATCCCGGCGGGCCAAAAACGGCCAGGGAAAGCGGCTGGTTGCTCCGATTCTGCAGGTATTCGGTGATTAAGGATTTCAGGTGGTGCAGGAATTCGATCTCCTTGCGATCGACTGTCAGAAGATTGTTATACCTGGCGATCGGGATATTCCAGCCCTGCAGGGCTTTGATCGGACCGCGCAGGGCAATTTGGCGGGCCAGGGAATAAAGATCCCAATTGGTCATGCCCAAAAAGGACCAGCCCTGCTGAAAGGCACGGCTGTCGCCGAACAAAGACTTGAAGAGGCTGTAATGGAGATGGACAGGCTTGAAGTCAGGCGTCGGATCCGAGCCATACACCTTGTCCAGCTCCCCAGGCAGGATCTCCAGGGCCAGGCTGCTGTGAGGCAGATCGCCGCCGCGGATCGCCAGGCCTCTGCGTGCCAGCAAGTAGGCCCGGATCGCCCGGTCCAGGCGAACATCGGCGCCGATTCCGGGGTAGAGGATTTCTTTGGACAGCAAGGCTATTAAGAGCTCCAGATCGCCTGGTAAGTAACCCGGATGGGCCTTCTCCCAATAGCCCTCCGCCATCAGCGCGTCGAAATAAAAACGGAATTCCGGGTCAGCAGGATCCGGGCCCTTCGGGTTGTGGATGAACAAGACACCGGAACAGCCGAAAGAGATCAGGATATATTCAATCGATCGCAAGGGATGGAGCGAGATATTCTTCTTGAAATAAATCTCATTGATCAGGTCCTGGAGGGTCTGTTCCCAGGAAAGCCCCTTGCTGATCGAAGTATTCAGCTTTCGCAGGTCATCGGCACGCAATATCAAGACGCTCTGCGCTCCCAGGGCTTGACTGATTTCGTCCCACAGCCCGCCCTCGAACAGCGGCGCCGAGGCGCGGAAGATGACCCAGCGATCCTGCAGCAGCTTGGCCAGTCCGGGGTACGGTCGATTGCGGATCTCGAAGACCCAATCCTGGATGATGAACAAATCTACTTCAGCCAGCTCCGCAGAAACCTGCCAGGGAACTTCGGCTGGCCGGGCCTGCCCGCCGTGGACGAGCTCCTGGATTCGCCAGGCTTTGGTTTTTCCATCATGGTATTGCTGCCAGGTTGCAAAGGCGTGATTGAGAGACTCATCGCAAGGTGAAATTTGTCCAGGATCGTGGCCGGCGTTCTCCCCTTCCACAAACGACCAGTCCAGCGGATGATTGACCTGGCTAAAGTAGGTCTTGAGCGCGGCAAAGATCGTTTGCGTGCTTTCGCTCCCCCAGCGTTCCATGAAGATGCTTTTCTGGTTTGCGGCTGGGACAATGTTCCAGTGGACGACTTGATCGCTGAGCAGGAAGATTTTCTTATTCATCGCTGATCCTTTCACCAAGGCTACCGGCGAGATCACGCTGGTTGTAATAGTATTGTACAGGAGATTCTTGAGATGCGCGCATTTCGACGATATAAATTACCTTTTCCATTTTTCTCATAAAATATGTGACATTTGTCACTAGCAAATATGACATGCCCTGAATAAAATTGCATATATACGGTTATGCATATATGTTAGAGGTACAATGGAAAATCTTTCGACACTCTCAACCGAAATCAACCGCCTGCACGCCGAGCTGTGTTCAGCGCTGGCCGACCCGACCCGCATCTTGATCCTGTACCTGCTGGCCGACCAGCCCTTCACGGTGAACGAGATCTCCAACCGCCTGGGGGTCTCCCAACCGACCGCTTCGCGCCACCTGAAGGTGCTGCGCCAGCGCGGGATGGTGCGCGCCGAACGCCAGGGGCAAATGGTGGAGTATTCCCTGGCCGACAAGCGCCTGGTCGAGTCGCTTGACCTGCTGCGGGCAGTGCTGCGCGATAGCATCGCTGCACAAGCCAACTTGCTTACAATTCAGGAATGAGTGTAGTTTTTCAGCCTGCTGCGCAAGCTGAAAAACTACACTCATTCTCAATAAGGAGAATTTATGAAGAAGACCCGCTATATCTGGCTCGCTGGCCTGCTGGCGACGCTGGCCGTCATCATCATCCCGATCATTATCTTCTGGCCGCGCGAAGCCAGGTCGGCTGACGAGCCGAAGGCGCACGTCCAGGCCCCGCCCACCCACACCAGCCACGCCGACCTGATGCCCGGCCCGTACGCCAACGGGCAGGAAGTGACCCAGGCCTGCCTGGAGTGCCACGAAGAGGCAGCCACCCAACTGATGGCTACCACCCACTGGACCTGGGAGAGCGAACCGTTCGAAGTCGCCTGGCGCGACGAGCCGGTGACGATCGGCAAAGCCAACCAGATCAATAACTTCTGCATCGGCGCCCAGGGCAACCAGAAGAAGTGCATGAGCTGCCACACCGGCTATGACTGGCAAGAGGACGCGGCCTACGACTTCGAGAACCCGCTCAACGTGGACTGCCTGATCTGCCATGCCGATACCGCGGCTTACGCCAAGGGCGA
>CAZAGA010000021.1:0-18894 GCA_964484335.1 uncultured Anaerolineaceae bacterium | reverse complement strand
GTATCAAAGCCATTGATGCGATGATCCCGATTGGACGTGGACAGCGCGAATTGATTATTGGCGATCGCCAGACGGGTAAGACCGCGATCGCGATTGACACGATCATCAACCAAAAAGGCAAGGACTTATTTTGTATCTATGTTGCCATTGGTCAGAAGAAGGCAGCAATTGCCCGAACGGTCGCCTTGCTCGAGCGCTTTGGTGCAATGGAATATACCACTGTGGTGGTTGCCTCGGCCGATGACCCGGCTGCCTTGCAATATATTGCCCCCTACGCTGGCGCTGCCATGGGTGAGGAATTCCTTGAGACTGGCCGTGACGCCCTGGTCGTGTATGACGATCTTTCCAAGCATGCCTGGGCTTACCGCCAGGTATCGCTGCTCCTGCGCCGCCCGCCGGGTCGCGAAGCTTACCCGGGCGACCTGTTTTATCTACACTCCCGCCTGTTGGAGCGCGCCGCGCGCGTCGCTACCGAATATGCGATTGTCCCGGCTAGTTTTGCCCAAGAGCAAGCGGACCGGTCTGACGCCTTGGATGGAAAAACCTTCGGCGGCCCGTTGAATCGCCATGATGCTGACACTGCCCGTCAAGCCCTGGACAATCCGGATGATTACAAGGTCGTTAAGGTCAAAGGCACCGGCGGCTCGTTGACCGCTCTGCCGATTATTGAAACCCTGCTGGGCGATGTTTCGGCTTATGTTCCCACCAATGTGATCTCGATCACCGACGGCCAGATCTACCTGGAAGGCAACTTGTTCAATGCGGGTATTCGCCCAGCGATTAACGTCGGCCTGTCTGTCTCCCGGGTTGGTGGTGACGCCCAGACTAAAGCAATGAAGCAAGTGGCTGGTCGCTTACGCCTGGAAATGGCGGCTTTCCGTGAGTTGGCTGCTTTTGCCCAGTTTGGATCTGACTTGGATAAGTCCACTCAGGCCCAGTTGAACCGCGGTCAGCACCTTCAGGAAATCCTCAAACAGCCGCAGTACGAACCGATCCAACTGGAAAACGAAGTGATGGTCATCTTCGCTGCCACCAATGGCTATGCCGATAAGATCGGCCTGGAAAAAATGAGGGCTTGGCAGGCTGCCCTGATCCGCTACATGGAAACCACTGCGCCGGAAATTGGCCGTGAAATTGTTGACAAGAAGGCACTGACGCCTGAAAACCAGGCCCGGCTGCGCGCCGCCCTGGATCAGTTTGCCCTTTCTTACGAGTAAGCCCAATTTTGGGAGGTAGCTACCAGTCGGCTTCAAAACCGGGACGGGTTGAGGATATCTTATGGCAAATACTCGTGAAGTAAGGCTCCGTATCCGGAGTGTCAAGAATATCGCCCAGGTTACTCGCGCCTTGCAGGCGGTTAGCGCCAGCAAGGTGCGCAAGGCCATGCAGGCGGTGATGAATACGCGCCCCTATGCCACCAAAGCCTGGCAGGTTTTGGCGCATATTGCTGGCCAACCTGGCCGCGAAAATCTGCATCCCCTGCTCAAGAGTCGCCAGGAGACCAAGGGTATCCTGGTGGTAATGGTTAGCGGCGACCGCGGTCTGGCCGGCGGCTATAACTCGAACGTTGTGCGCTTTACCTTGCAGCACTTCGGGAAGTATCCGGTACCGGTTCAATATATTACGGTTGGCCGTAAGGGACGCGATCAGATGCTGCGACGCCGCCAGACTATCCTGGCGGAGTTCAGCGACCTGCCAGCTTCGCCATCCTTCACCGATGTCTCGGCAATTGGACGGGTGGCTGTTGATGAATTCTTACTTGGCCATGTCGATTCCGTTTACCTGGTTTTTACGGATTTCATTAACATGGTCAAGCAGACGCCGGTCGTTAAAAAACTGCTCCCCCTGGAAGTTCAGAGTGAGCAAATGCGAGTCGAGTCATTTACCCGCGCCGACCGGGGTCCGGCTGCCGCGTATATCTATGAGCCTGGTGAAGCCGAAATCCTGGACGAAATTGTACCCCGCTTTACCGCACTCCAGATTTACCAGGCGATCTTAGAATCCAGCGCTAGCGAGCAGGCTGCCCGGATGCTCGCCATGAAGAATGCAACCGATAGTGCTACCGCGTTGGTGGAAGTGTTGCAACTTGAATACAATAAAGCTCGACAACAGTCGATTACCAGTGAAATGCTAGATATTGCTGGCGGCGCAGAAGCGCTGGCCAAGGCTTCATAGTGGAGGCGAGAATGACAGTCAAACAAAATGTAAAAGGTACGGTTGTGCAGGTACTGGGTGGTGTGGTGGATGTCGAATTTTCCCCCGACCAGCTTCCCGAAATCTATGAAGCCATTCGGGTACCGCGCAAAGATCAGCTGGATCTAATCCTGGAAGTTCAGAAGCACCTTGGCAATAACTGGGTCCGCACAGTAGCGATGGACTCGACCGACGGTCTCGAACGTGGCTCGACGGCTTTTCCGACCGGCGCTCCGATCCAGGTCCCGGTAGGCCCTTCGACCTTGGGCCGGATTTTTAACGTCCTGGGTCAGCCAGTTGACAACAAGGGTCCCGTTCAGGCAGACCAGTATTACCCGATTCACCGGCCGGCGCCTAATTTCGCAGCCCAATCGACCAAGGTCGAAGTCTTCGAAACTGGCATCAAGGTGATTGACCTGGTCGCCCCCTTCACCAAGGGCGGCAAAACGGGCATTTTTGGCGGCGCGGGGGTTGGGAAGACCGTCATCATCATGGAGCTGATCCGCTCGATCGCTAAAGAGCACTCGGGTAACTCGGTATTTGCAGGTGTAGGGGAGCGTACTCGAGAAGGTACCCAGCTCTACCGAGAGATGAACGAGTCCGGCGTAATGAAGGACACGGTGATGGTCTTCGGCCAGATGAACGAACCGTCCGGGGTCCGCCTTCGTGTGGCTTTGAGCGCGCTGGCCATGGCAGAATATTTCCGCGATCAAGGGCGTGACGTGTTGCTTTTCATTGATAATATCTTCCGTTTCTCGATGTCGGGTTCAGAAGTTTCGGCGCTGTTGGGCCGTATGCCCTCCGCCGTTGGTTACCAGCCAACCCTGGCGACCGAAATGGGTGAGCTCCAGGAGCGGATCACCTCCACCCGCACTGGCTCGATTACCTCGATGCAGGCCGTGTATGTCCCTGCGGATGACTATTCCGATCCCGCGCCCGTCGCTACATTTACTCACCTGGATGCCACCATCGCTCTCGAGCGCGCCATCGCTGCTAAGGGCATCTATCCAGCGGTTGATCCCCTCTCTTCCACCTCCCGCATCCTCGACCCGAATATCGTCGGTGATGATCACTACTACACCGCCCGTGAAGCACAGCAGGTGCTCCAGCGTTATAAAGACCTTCAGGATATTATTGCCATCTTGGGCGTCGAAGAGCTAAGCGAAGACGATAAGCTGGTTGTTGCCCGAGCGCGCAAGATTGAGCAGTACATGTCCCAGCCCTTCTTCGTTGCCGCCCAGTTCACCGGGCGTGATGGACGTTATGTGCCCATGAAAGAAACCGTTCGCGGTGTTCGTGAAATCCTGGATGGAAAACACGATGACATTCCCGAACAGGCTTTTGTCTTCACTGGTTTAATTGAGGAAGCTGTTGAGAACGCCGAGCGTATGGCGAAAGGCGGATAACGCGTATGCCCATCCGTTGTGAAATTGTCTCCCAGGACCGTCTGGTTTACGAGGGCGATGTCGATGTGGTCATTGCGCCCGGGGAGGCCGGGGAAATGGGCATCCTGCCCAACCATGCCCCGCTGCTCACGACTCTAAAATATGGCGTCTTGAAGCTGCGTACCCAAAACCAGGAAATCGATTTCGCGATTGCCGGTGGGATTATGGAAGTCCAACCGCATATCGTGACTATCCTGGCCGATGCGGCCGAAAATGTTCAGGAGATCGATGTTGTGCGCGCCGAAGCGGCGAAAAAGCGGGTTGAGGAGATTCTGAAAGCCGGGCCTCCACCGGATATGGACTCGTACCTGGCGATGGAAGCCGCTCTCAAGCGCTCGAACTTGCGCTTGGATGCAGCCCGGCGCTTTCGGAAAGCTGGACAGACCTCGCGCTTGCCTGGATCGGAAAAAGAGTCCTCCTAAATAATTATGGCCCTTTTTACGAAAGAGCTCGGTATCGACCTGGGGACGATCAATACGCGCGTCGCTCAAGGCAGCCAGATCGTCCTCCAGGAACCTACCGTTGCCGCGATTGTGGTCCAGGAACAAAAAATGGTCTCCTGGGGCCAGGAAGCGCAAGACATGTTGGGTCGAGTTCCTGAAAGCCTGGAAGTCACCCGGCCGCTTCGCCATGGCGTGATCGCCGATTACGAAGTCACTGAATTTATGCTCGAAGCAATCCTGAAACGGGTCAGCGGTTCATTACGTTTCTTTGGCCCGACGGTGATGGTTACGGTCCCCTTTGGCGTGACTAGCGTTGAAAGTCGTGCCGTCCATGAAGCTACTTTACAGGCCGGAGCGCGCGATGCCTATCTCATCCAACAGCCCCTCGCGGCAGCCATCGGCGTAGATCTGCCGATTGGCACCCCTTCCGGAAATATGACCCTCTCACTGGGCGGCGGCGCCACCCAGGCGGCGGTCCTGGCGATGTATGGGATTGTGGCGGCGGAAACCTTGCGCCGGGGCGGCACAGCCCTGGATGAAGCCATCGTTGGCTATGTCCGGCGTAAATATGGCTTGATCATCGGTGAGTTAACCGCCGAGCAAATCAAGATTCGCATTGGTGCAGCTGTTCCCCAGGATGAAGAACAAAGCATGGAGCTGATGGGCCAGGACCAGGTCAGCGGTTTACCTCGCCCGGCTACGATTACTACCGGGGAAGTCGTCGAAGCGTTACGTGAGCCGCTCGGAGACGTGATCGAGACGGCCAGGCGGGTGCTCGAAAAAACACCACCTGAATTGGTGTCCGATATCATCGATCGTGGCATCGCCCTAACCGGTGGTGGCGCGTTATTGCGTGGGATTGAAAAGTTGCTCACCAAGGAATTGGGCGTGCCCACCTACCGGGTGGATAACCCGACCACCTGCACCGCTGAAGGCGCCTGCCGTGCATTAAGCATGTATGCCTTGCTCCGCCGCAACCTTCCCGCAGTTTAAGTTCGAGAAGACCGGATGAATCAAAAAATCGGCTTAGCCGATTTTTTGATTCATCCGGTTGAACGCTTTCACTCGAGATAATAAGTCATCCGTTGCAAGTGAATTACCGGGTCGATGTATTGGACATGAACATGCGCCGGCAGGTTCAAGCTGAGCGGTGCGTAATTCAAAATGGCCTTGATCCCGGCCTGGACGAGCTGGTCGGCGACCTCCTGAGCCTCGTTTGCCGGAACCGCAATCATGGCGATCTTGATCCCGGAATTCTGGATTACCGGGATCATCCCGGCAGTATCCTGGACAACGAAATTTCCGACCCGTTTGCCAATGATCGCCGCGTTGTTATCGAAAATCATTCGTACGGTGAAGCCTCGGTTGGCGAACCCCCCATAACGGGCGACCGCTGAGCCAATATCTCCTGCTCCTACGACCGCAATTTCCCATACCCGGTCAACCTTTAATATTTCACGAATCTGCTCCAGCAAGTATTGAATCTGGTAGCCAGTACCTTGCTTGCCAAACTCGCCAAATTGGGATAAATCCTTTCGAATCTGGGCGGCCGAGATACCTAGCCGTTCGCCAAGTTCTTGCGATGAGGTGACCTGGCGATTTTCTTGCGCCATTTGTTGTAAGGCTCGTAAGTAAACCGGGAGCCGGCCGACAACAATATCTGGGATCATGCTTGCTTTCATCTTATACTCCTGGCGGGTCAGAAAGCCGAGTTTGGGAAAGGATTTACGATAAATTTGTCCGATTTTACCATAACTTTGTACAAAAAAATACAAACTTGGTACAAATAGAGTACAAAAGGGCTGGATGGTATAATCGGCCCATGTTTATTGATGAAGCAAAAATCACTGTGAAATCTGGTAAAGGCGGCGATGGTATGGTTCACTTCCGCCGCGAAAAATATGTCCCGCGCGGCGGCCCCGATGGCGGCGATGGTGGGAAGGGCGGCGATGTCGTCCTGGAAGTGCTCTCGACTTTGAATACGCTCGGGCCGTTTCGTCACACCAGCCGCTACCAGGCTGAAAGCGGTCAGAACGGTGCAAAGCAAAATATGACCGGGCGGTCTGGGGGAGACCTGGTCATCCCAGTTCCTCCCGGTACCCTGGTATACGATACCTTAAGTGGCGAGTTGTTAGGCGACCTGGTCGAACCCGGTCAACGCCTGGTGGTAGCCGTAGGCGGCCGGGGAGGTCGTGGCAACACCCATTTCGTCAATTCCGTCCACCAGGTGCCTCGGATTGCTGAGAAAGGCGAGCCTTTCCAGGAGCGCAATCTGCGCCTGGAGTTAAAATTGATTGCCGATATCGGCATCGTTGGGGTACCCAATGCGGGCAAATCAACCTTCCTGGCCGCGGTGACCAACGCCCGTCCGAAAATTGCTCCCTATCCCTTTACGACGTTAGAACCTAACCTGGGTGTGGTTGAGTTGGATGAAGAAACCAGCCTGATCCTGGCTGATATTCCTGGCCTGATCGAGGGCGCCCATCAGGGCGTTGGCCTGGGCGATGCCTTCCTGCGCCATATTCAGCGCACCCGAGTCCTGATCCACCTTCTGGATGGCCTATCCGAAGATCCGGTGTTGGATTTCGCCCAAATCAACAGCGAGCTGGCTTTGTTTGACCCAGCCCTGGCGCGCAAGCCCCAATTGGTGGCGGTGAATAAAATCGACCAGCCGGAAGTCAAAGAACGTTGGCCAAGAATCGCCGCCGAACTAAAACGGCGGCTGAAGAATACTACCTCGCCCGAACCTTACGTGATCTCAGCCCTGGCACGAACAGGGTTGCGCGAAGTCCTTTATAAAGCGCATCAGCTCTTGCAGGAACTTCCGGAGGAAGAAACCTTGGCTGAGACCCCGGTGTACCGGCCGGAGACGGATCCACGTGAATTCACGGTCGAGCGTACCTCGAGTGGTTGGCGGGTGACCGGCGCGGCGATCGAACGAGCCGCTGAAATGACCTATTGGGAGCACTACCAATCCGTGCGTCGCTTCCAGCGTTTGTTGGAAACGATCGGCATTGAAGAAGCCCTTCGCAAAGCTGGTGTCCAGAATGGCGATAGCGTGATGATCGGTGACTACGAATTGGAATGGCAGGACTGAGATGGCTGCTTTACGCCTGGGCATTTTTGGTGGTACCTTCGACCCTCCTCATATCGGTCACCTGGTGCTGGCTGCGGAATCGCTTCACCAATTGAAACTCGACCAGGTCCTATGGGTGTTAACCCCTGACCCGCCGCATAAGAAGAGCCAGCGCATTACGCCACTCGAGACGCGCCAGGAAATGCTTCAAGCTTGCCTGCAGGGAGCCGCAGAATTCAGCCTTAGCCGAGTGGATATTGACCGGCCTGCCCCGCACTATGCTTTGGATACGATGCATCTCCTGGCGCTAGAATATCCTGGCGCAGAATTGGTCTATCTGATGGGCAGCGATTCGCTGCAGGACCTGCCTACCTGGCACAAACCGCTCGAATTTATTCGCCAATGCAAATCGATCGGTGTTATGCATCGGCCAGGCGACCTCACTCGCCTCGATGAAGTCGAGAGCCTGTTGCCAGGGGTCTCGCTTAAAGTCCGTTGGGTGCTTGCCCCTTTGCTCGAGATTGCTTCTTCAGACATTCGCCAGCGCGCGGCCGGGGGACGGCCATTTCGCTTTTTCCTACCACCGCAGGTCTATGACCTGGTCCAAAAACACCACCTCTATCGTTAACCCCCCGGGTAAAACTTACCGGGCAGCCCAGCTTCGTGGGGCTGCCCGGTAGGTAATTAATCTCTACCGGTTACACATCAAAATACAATCCAAATTCGTATGGGTGCGGACGATTGCGCACCTGGTAATACTCCATCTCCATCTTATGGTTAATCCATTGCTGGATCATATCCTGGCTGAATACATCTCCGGCTAGCAGAAAATCATGGTCATCTTCCAGAGCTTGCATCGCTTCCCGCATGCTGCTGGGCAGCTTTTGAATGCCGGCTCGTTGTTCCTCGCTCCAGGCGAAAATATTGGCGTCGATCGGGCCGTATCCCAGGGCGGTCGGGTCAATTTCCTTGCGGATGCCGTCCAGGCCAGCCAACAACTGGGCTGCCAGCGCCAGGTAGACATTGCAAGTTGCATCTGGTGGGCGAAACTCCATCCGGGCGCTGTGTGGCTGATTGGCGTATTTGGGGATCCGCACCGCTGCGCTGCGGTTGCCCAACGAGAAAAAGGCGTTGACCGGCGCCTCAAAACCAGGTACCAGGCGGCGATATGAATTAGTGCTTGGGTTGGTGATCGCCAGTAACGCCGCTCCGTGTTTTAGCAGTCCACCAATGTAGTACAGGGCGGCCTGGCTCATACAGCCATACCCGGCCGGGTCGAAAAATACATTTTCGCCATTCAGAAACAAGTGTTGGTGGAAGTGCATCCCGCTGCCTGCTTCGCCATATAACGGCTTGGGCATGAAGGTCACTGTCTTGCCCTGCTGGTGGGCAGTCATCTTCGTCACGTATTTCACCAACATCGTCGCATCGCCGGCTTCGACCAGGCCCATCATCGGCGTTTCAATTTCAGATTGTCCAGGCCCACCGACCTCGTGGTGGTGATATTTGACCGGTACCCCCATCGCCTGCAAGTGCAGGGTCATCTCGCTGCGCAGGTTGTAAAGTTGGTCTTTAGGGGGGATGGCATGGTACCCGCCGTGCAGTGGGATGTAGTGTCCGTGCCCACCGGTCCCGCTGTTCCAATCTGCTTCGCCTGAATCAAGCCGGTAACCGGCATGGTTCACACCGCTATCAAACGCCACGCTGTCAAAGATATAAAACTCGAACTCCGGCCCCCAGCGACTGGAATCGGCGATCCCGGTAGTTTTCAAATAGGCCTCGGCTCGGATGGCGATATTGCGGGGATCGTTGGTGAAAATGGCATGCGTATCGGCTTCTAGGGTTGTGCAGATAAAGCTCAGTGTCGGCACATTCCAAAAGGGATCTAGCCTGCCGGTAGTCAAGTCGGGCACCAACACCATATCTCCGGCTTTGACGCTCTTCAAGCCGACGGCTGAGCCATCGAACCCAATCCCTTCTTCCATCAGAGAAGGCGTAAACTGAGTCGCCGGCACAGTTAAGTGGTGCCAACGACCCCATAAATCGCAAAATTTCATATCAACAACCTGGATTTGGTTTTGGGTAATAAATTGGGAAGCTTTTTCGAAAGTATCGAACATAAATCACCTCAGGGTAGATGGGTTGGGATCTAAATCGCCTGATCAGCTTTGATCCGGAAGCCTTAGTTTTGATCAATAAAATTCAGGCCGCGCAGCAGGCTCTCGGCGTATTCCTGGGCAAAGTCATGACCGAGTTCGGGCACTTCTTCCAACTCGGTCGGTATCCCGGCCTGGTTCAGGATTTCAGCCAGCAGGCGGATATTTTCCTGTGGGATGGTTTTATCCTCCTGCCCGAAGATCAGGTAACCTCGCAGCTTACGCTGAGCGTTCTCGCGCAGCATGGCAGTCCAATTTTCGACATCTTCCATCAGCGGACCGCCGGGGCCGATGGCAATAAAACCTTCCACAGGTAGAATACCCTGGATTGCTAGCCAGATTGCCATTTCACCACCCATCGAATGCCCGGCAATCACCACCCGCATCGGGTCGATTGAATATTGTTTCATCAGCGCCTGGTAATGACGGCTAATCTCTTCCTCGCAAATCTGGCGGTCGTTCCATACATATGCCCCTTGCCAGAGGGCCTGGCTAGATTGCGGCGCAGCGACCAGCCACCCAGAAGCGGCAGCAACCTGCCAGAAATCGATGGAATCCTGAGCCGTGCCGGAATTGGTGTGCAGTCCGATCATAAGTGGGCAGGCCGGTCCGCCGGTGTTGCACTTCCCTGTGCTGCGCAGGGTTAAGAGCGGATAGAGTTGGTGGTGCTCCTGTTCTTCCAACACTAAGCTGCGCGCAGCTCGCTGTTCATATTCCGCCTCGCCTTGCAGCCCGGCCAGTGAAGGGCTGCTTCGGAGCAAGGTCCGGCTGAACCAGAAACCCTGGTCTAGCAGGCGATCTAAAACCTGATAAACCAAGGGGTGTTGCTCAGTGCGGGCAGCCATGCAAACCTGCCAGTAAGCCAGCAAATGTTCCTGTTCAGGGAATTGGCTGATTCCCTGGATCGACAGATCCAGGACTGCCTGGTAATTGCCTTCCTGGTACAACGCCTGGAGGTGGGTTTGGAGGTCATCAAAAGTTAGGTATTTCATAGGTTCTCCTTGTCTGGCTGCTGAGCCAGTTTTGGATCCTCTACGCCGTTCGTTCTTGATCTTATTTTACACCGATGAACCATTTGTGGGTCGATTGGTTGCTATCTGGGTGTCAGGGTATCCTCTCCTCGAGCTGGATTGTGACCTTCCAAGGATCTTTTGAATCAGGCTCGAGGATCGATACGGAGTATGGCAGCCAAAACCCTGCTGGGGCATCGAGATTGGGATCTTCCGGTCGCAGCAGGCGCTCCATCTCTGAACTCCAATCCAAGACGTTCAATTCCAGGTTGGATCGAACGACCAGGCTGGCCGTTCTGGCTGCCATGCGCCATTCAAATGTTTCCCTCGTGCTTTGAAATCGGATGATTCCTCCCGGCTCGAGCCTCAGCCAGGGATCGAGCTGGACCGCCAGAGCAGGCGCGGCGGCTTGTCCTTCCAGCCTGGCTACCAAGCCATTTTCCAGGAGCCGGAAGCTCTTAACCTCCTGGCTGCCAGGAATTGTCAAGCGGAGCTGGCCTGGTGCGATTTCAGCGATGACCGCATGATCTTCGGTTGGGCTGAAAAATGCACCCGGCAAGCTGGCCGGATCTGCCCACAGGCCAGCTGCCAGGTTCCAGGTTTCAGCCGGGCTGGTCCCGCTGATCCACTGGCTGGAGGGGGCGATCACCTGGTGGACTTCACCCTGGGGATCGCGCACAAACAGCCAAGCCAAGCCGCCGCCCTTTGCCAGCTTGAAAATTGTGAAAACTTGCTCGGAGGCCAAAAGACACTCCACCTCTCCGTCGCCATCGAGATCCTGTCTGCAATCAGCTTCTTGATAGGCCGATTCTGCCCAGGCAGATGCTGCTAGCCAGGCCGGGGTGGTGCGAGTATAAATGGATCGCAGGTCAGACAGGCTGGGATCATAAGGGAAAACTGGTGCAAAGCTAGCTTGGTAAGCCAGCCAGGCGCCTCTCGCAGGCCCATTCTCAGGCGCCTGTTGCAGCGTTTGCAGCCACCAGGGTCCCGTTTCAGGCAGGGTATTTTCTCGAGAGAGCCCATCCGAGCCTTGGGATGGAAAGCGAGCTGCCAATTCAGCTGGGCTGAGGATGTGGATCCAGGGATGGTTCTGCAGGTAATTCAGGCTGGCGCGCGCCGCAGCCGGGCTGCCCCAGGCGCTACTGGGCAGGTCGCCGCCCAGTACCACCAGCGGGCCGCTTTCCGCCTCCCGCCCTGCGCTGTCCAAGGCCGCCGCGATCAACGCCCGCCGCACGGGCAGGGTCGGCCCATCCTCGTCTGCTTGCTGGATCGCTTGCAGGGGCGCAGGCAGGTTGGGCAGGCGTAGGCTTTTCCAGCCCGCCAGGTTTTCTGGCCAGGTTGGCGCGAGGGCAATTTCCGCGTGGGTCTGGCCGCCGGGGAGGAATACCCAACCCCCCGGGTTGAGGCGAGGCAGGCTGGCCAGGGTTGCTTCGCCGCCAGGGGCATACAGGAATCGGAGGCCGGAAAAGCCGAAGGCCGCGCTGGCGGCCTGGTTTTCAGCCAGGCTGCGCCTAATCGCCCAGGCTGGCGGCGGATCGAGCGCCAGGTTGGCATCTGGATCGGAAGGTAGCCCCAGCATGGGTATGGCCAGACCGAGCAACCCGCTGGCCTGCATCTGGCGGACTGGCTCCAGGCCAACCACGCTTTCCAGGGCTGCCAGGCTTTGCGAGGTTAGCAGATCTAGCAGGAAGAGCGGCGTTTTGTTCGCCCTGGCAGCCTGCAACAGGTGCAGCAAGCCATGCCGCCCGCCAAATGGACCGGTGTGCGCCCCATCCCAACGTCGCCCGGCCTGGAGTGGTGTATAGGCGGAAAAAGAATTCCAGAAAACCAGGATACCTTCGCCTGGTGCCGGAGGTGGAGCGTTCAATTGGATCGGCCCGAGCTGGTCGACTGGCAGATCCGAGCCAGCTGGGGATAGGAATATTTCCACCCCGAGCTGCTGAAGTGCAGTGAACTTTGTCTTGAGCCCGGGTAGGGCGCTGCGGTGGAGGCTGACGATGATCGTGTCCTGGCGCGGGTCGCGCATCACCCGAGCGCCAATCCCCGTTTGATGGATGGAAAGAGGCGATTTGCTTTCGGAAAATTTGACTCGCAGTTGGCCGTTGGCCGGAATTTGAAGCAGGAGGTCCCAATCCAGGCCGGGTTGGGCTTGAACCGGCAGCCTGCCTCCGCCGCCCGGTTGGCCGTCAATTAACAGGTACAGGTCTTGATCCGGAAGCTCGAACAGATCCAGCACATCCAGGCGGATGTGCAGGTCGTCTTCGTCCAGGCTCAGGTAGGCGGCCAGCAGATCGAGGCTCGGGCTGGGCGCATCGGTCGGGTCGATCCAACGTAAGTCGGCGGAAGACCAGCCGGCTTGGTGGGCAGTTGGGAGAAAGGGGGATGGGCGGAGTTGGCAGCCAGCCAGGGTGGAGCACAGGCAGATAATCAAAATCCCCTGGTTGATTGGCTTCCATGAGTTCATAAGGTTATTTTAGCATCCTTAAAAAGCAAGTGGGCAGTCCATTTATTTACCTTGGACAGCCCACACTTTCGCTGAGGCACCCCCAGGCAGACTCGAACCGCCGTCTCTGGCTCCGGAGGCCAACGCTCTATCCACTGAGCTATGGGGGCTTGCTAGAACAATATTTTGGCTGGCTTGCCAGCGCAAGGATTTTATCACAACTTGGGCTGAATCAATAGGCTTTTCTAATCCGCTTATCCAGCCTGGGTTTGGAAGATGAGCTTGCTGCGGTGCATTCGAGCGGTCAGCGGATCGATTTCCATTGCCGCCAGGACTTCCTCAGGCCGGCCGGTCGCACCCTCGCGCGCTGCCAGGTGGCCTCGCAGTCGCGCAAATCCAGCGGAATCATCTGGGATGCGCTCCAGGCTGAGGATCAAAGGGCGCAGGTCGTAAGGCTTACCGCGCCGTTCGCGCGGGAGGGCTGGCTGATCGAGTAGCTGCTGGATTCGCCTTTCGATGTCGGCGACTGGCTCAAGCAAGGTGATGAGGTATTCTGAAGCCTCCAGGACGCTTTGCAAGGCAGCTAATTGGAGCTCAACCGCCTCCACTGCATAGATCTGGATTCCGGGGGGTGAGGCTGCTTGAAGGGAAGCCAGGATTTCATCAATAGGTAACTTGGCTTCGAGCCAGATATCGATCACCTCGGCTTGGCCGGTGAAGCCGAGCGGTAAGGCAGAAGCCAGGTTGATGCGCGGGTGGGGGGAGAAGCCTTGCGTATAGGCGAGGGGTAGCCGAGCGCGCCGAATTAGCCGCTCCCAGGCCTGGTGTAAATCCAGGTGCCCGGTATACTTCATCGCCTCCGTTTTTTCGAAAGTGATCCGCACGCGCTGTAGGCTCATACCGGTACGCGGATCCGTTTCTGTGGGACCTCAGGACACTGCCAGACCTCCCCCGGGTTTTCCCTGCGTAGCTCGGCAAACGAGGGTAAGATTCCGCAAGCGAAACAGCGCTCGCGGCAGTCCACCCGGGTTCGCCCTTGCAGGCTCCATAAGTAGTCCTCGGTCAGGAATTTCTTCCGCACCGAAGTACTGATGTGCTCCCAAGGGAAGGTCTCGTCAATCGGGCGTTCACGATGGGTGTAAAAAGCCGGTTCGAGGCCGCATTCTGCGAAAGCCTGCAGCCATACTGCATAGCGGTAATGCTCGTTCCAGGCGTCAAAACGTGCCCCAAGCCTCCAGGCCTGGTAAATCACTGCGCTCATCCGCCGGTCGCCGCGCGACAACCAGGCCTCTAGCAGCGTGTCTTCGGGCGGAACCCAGTTCAGCTTCAACCCAGGCCCGCGCAGCGCTTTTTTGAGCAAGTCTTGCTTGGCTTGGATCTGTTCCGGGGTGTCGCAGGGCACCCATTGAAAAGGCGTATGTGGCTTGGGCACGAAGGTGCTTACCCCAGCGGTCACCTGGGCGCGCTTACCAATTTTCTTGCGTCCTTCAGCTAACACCGCTTTGGTTAATGCCGCGATCGCCTGGACATCTTCAATCGTCTCGGAAGGATGTCCAATCATGAAGTACAGCTTGATATTCTGGTAGCCGCGGGCATAAATTTCAGCCGAGGTTTCCAGGATCTGCTGTTCGCTGATTGGTTTATTGATGATCTCGCGCATTCGTTCGGTGGCGGCTTCAGGCGCCAGGGTAAATCCACTCCGCTGGGCGTCTTTCAAGGCATCCATCAAATCAACCGAGAAAGACTCGATCCGCAGCGAGGGCAGCGCTACAGATAGGTGCCGGCCGGCGAATCGCTGGCTGACCGCGTCGACCAGCTCTAAGATATGCGTATAGTCGGAAGATGATAGGGAGAGTAATCCGACTTCCTCATATCCGGTGTTGTCCAGTGCTGCCTCGATGGCCTGGACGACCTCTTCCACTGGTCGCTCGCGTACCGGGCGGTTGATCATCCCGGCGTGACAGAAGCGGCAACCGCGTGTGCAGCCGCGCATAATTTCCACCGGCACACGTTGGTGGACGGTATCGATATACGGCACGATTAACCGGGTGGGCGGCGGCGGTAGCTTAGCAACAATCCGCTTCACCACCGGTAGGCTGGCTTCGGAATCCAACCTGACCACACCCTGACAGGTTCCATCCGCAGCATATTGCGCCTGGTAAAGTTGCGGGACATAAACCCCCCAAAGTTTGCTCAAGCGGCGCAGCAGGCTGCTGCGGGGTTCACCGGCAGCTTTCCAGTCCTGTTGGGCGATAATGATTTCTTGGATCACATCCTCGCCTTCGCCGATCACGAACGCATCGATGAACGCGTGCATCGGTTCGGGATTGAAGCAGGCATTCCCGCCAGCAATGACCAGTGGGTGGGTTTCATCACGATCGGTGTTATAGAGTGGAATTCCAGCCAGGTCGAGTGCGTTCAGGGTATTGGTGTAGAGCGTTTCGTAAGGCAGAGAGAACCCGACGATGTCAAAATCAACCAGGGCATGTTTGCTTTCCAGCGAGTAGAGTGGGATGCCCACCTGGCGCATCGCCGCTTCCATATCCGACCACGGACTAAAGGCGCGTTCAGCCCAGGTGTCTGCGCGCTGGTTGATCAGGTCATATAAGATCGCCATGCCCAGGTTAGACATGCCAATATCATAGATATCCGGAAATACCAGGGCGACATGGGTCCGGACCTGATCCCATGTTTTAATGACCTGGTTCAATTCTCCACCGGTATAACGACCTGGTTTTTGTACCCCTGGCAGGATTCGCTCAAGCAGCAGATTGATCTTTTCAGGCGTAATCAGCATGCTTATTCAAAAAACCAGCGATCAGCTTCGCGGCTCCACTCTACCAATTCCTGGGGTGTAAACCACAGCGCTACTTCCAGCTCGCCGTTTTCTACGGAGTCCGAAGCGTGGGTTAAGTTACGTCCAACCATTAAAGCAAAATCATGGCGCAAAGAGCCTGGAGCTGCTTCGGTGGGACGGGTTGAGCCCATCGTCTGGCGCACAGCGGCCACTGCATTGGGGCCTTCCCATACCATCGCTAGCACTGGTGCAGAAGTAATATAGCTGATTAAGCCTTCATAAAATGATTTCCCTTTGTGGATGGCGTAGTGCTTTTCGGCCAACTCCTGGCTGACCCACATAAATTTCGCTGCCGCCATACGCAGGCCACGCCGCTCCAGCCGGGCTACCACTTCTCCCATTAGACCACGCTGGACGCCATCTGGCTTCACCATTACGAATGTCTTCTCCATGTATTCCTCCAGGTTACTTATGTTTTCATACCGGCGACCGGCATGATATTAAATCGAAATTGGGTCATTCAAAGCTGACCGCGTGATCCGGAACCTGGCTCGCATCCAAAACCGCTGGGGTGACGTACGCCCAATATGGATCGAGCTCTTGCAGCCTTTGTCGATACGGCAGGGCATTGGCAGGTTCGGCGCTGTGCATCTCGCTACGATAAGCTATCCGGTTTGCTTCCAGGCTGTAGGGCAGCTTTTCCAACGCCTTTTGGCTGGCTTGGGCTGCTTCTGCCAACTGGCCGGCGAGTTCATAAGCTTGGGCAATTAGAACCAGGATATCGAAGCGAGCCGGGTTTTCCTGCAGGGCCGCCTGCAATTCTGCCAGGGCTTGCGGAAGTAGCTTTCCCTGCAAATAGAGCCGCCCAAGCGCCACCCGGCTGAGCTCGCCGTGCCTGGTCGTAGCTGGCGTCAGTTTCGCAGCCAGGCGAGCGGTTTCCGCTTGCATCACCTGGCTGGCTGGTCTGACCTCCCAGGCGCGCTCGGAGTGCCAAACTGCCGCATCCAGCAGGTGCTGTGACTCCCGGATCAGGCTCAAGCCCAGGTGGGCTTCGAAGTCATCGGGCAGCGAGGACAATAATCGCAGGAAGATATCTGCGGCTTCATCATACTGGTTATTTTCCAGGTATGCCTGACCGAGCAGGCGATAGGCAGCTAAATTCTTCGGAAATGAGCGAAAAATTGCCTGGCAGCGACCGATTGCTTCCTGGTATTCTCGTACCTCAATCAGGGTTTCGATTTCTCGCAAGGTATTGCGTAGAACTTTTCGAGTCATTGGTTGATTCCAATCAGGTGCTAAGTATGCCTGATAACCGGAAAAGATGCAAGGCGAATCTATAAAGTCCCTTGCTCCAGGCGACCCGGCTGCCCTGGTTCTTAAAGATTAGCATTTAGTGAGAACTTACCAGGCTACTTGACTTTGTCTTTTTTTTAATGTACAAACTAACTCGGGTGTTGTGATTCTTTGGTTGAACCGGGTGAGCTAAATTTAATCGCAAGAGCACTGCCGCCGCCCGACGGTTGCTGTGCTTTTTATTTCGGATGGGGCAGAGATGAGAGTTAGACGGGTAGGATTACCCTGTAATTATTAATTTTTCATTAATATTTAACCCGCCTATTGATTTTCTATTTGAAAAAGAGTATTCTCTTTTTAACCTGGAGACCTTATGATTGATGAAGAACTGTTGCATGATATCGAAGAACCCGACGAACATCCTGCAATTGCTCGCCTGATTGAACTTGGACGTCAAAAGACCTATGTAACGATTGATGATATCCTCGGTTTCTTCCCGGAAGCAGAACAAGATGTCGATCAGCTTGAAGAAGCTTTCGCGGCATTGCTCAGCGCTGGGATCCCTTATATGGATGAAAGCACCGAATCGGGACCTAGCGAAGAGGAGTTGGTCGAGGAGACCGAAGAAGTTCAACGCGTGGTTGTTGTTGATGACAATTACCTGGCTAATATCGATACTGATGACACAATTGGCCTGTATTTGAAGGAAGTCGGTCGAGTGCCGCTTCTGACAGCAGTTGAAGAAGTAGACCTGGCTCAACGCATCGAGCGCGGTCGCTTGGCGCGCGAAGAGTTGGCGCGTGGTAATGTCAGCCCACGTCGCCGGGCAGAGCTCCAGCGCCTGATCGAAGACGGTTGGGCCGCTCGTGAGCACCTGATAACCGCCAATTCCCGCTTGGTGATCAGCGTGGCGAAAAAGTATATGGGCCGGGGAGTACCGTTCCTGGATTTAATTCAGGAGGGCAATATTGGCTTGATCCGCGCCGCCAAAAAGTTCGACTATCGCCGGGGTCACAAATTCAGCACCTATGCTACCTGGTGGATTCGCCAGGCAGTGACTCGCGCAATCGCTGACCAGGGCCGCACCATCCGTGTCCCAGTTCATATGGGCGACCAAATTAATAAGCTGCTGCGTGTCCAGCACCAGTTAACCCAACGCCTGGGGCGCGACCCATCCGTAGAAGAGCTGGCCGATGCTCTCGAAGTTACGCCTCAAAAAGTCGAAAATATGATCCAGGTGGCTCGCCGGCCACTCTCGCTCGAGACGCCGACTGATGACGAAGAAGATTCGGTCCTGGGTGATTTTATCCAGGATGAAGAAGTCCCGGCGCCGGATGAAACTGCCACCTATAACTTGCTGCGAGAGCATTTGGATGGCGTGCTAAATTCGCTTCCGCCGCGCGAAGTACGCATTCTTCAGCTTCGCTATGGCTTGTTGGATGGCCAGGCTTACACCCTGGAAGAAGTCGGCCGGAAGATGGGCGTCACTCGTGAGCGTGTCCGCCAGATTGAAGCCCAGGCCCTCAGCCGGTTGCGCCATCCTGCCATTCGCCGGAAACTGCGCGAGTACCTGGGTTAATTCCCTTGAACCGCCGCCGGACTGCCTGGCTAACTGGCCTGGCAGTGGTTGTCTTCCTGGTTTTCCTGGTTGGCCTGGTTTGGGCTAACCTCTTTTACATCAGCCTTAATCCCAGCCAGAGCAGCTTCTTGCCGCGCTGGCTGGGAACGCGTTTATTTCTGACCCGCGAGCTCAGTCCCTACAGCCCTGAGACCACCGCAGAAATCGAGAAAACCTGGGCTACAGGCGGTGAGGCCCCGGAGGAGGGCGAAGCCTTTTTCCTATCGCCGTTTTATAGTTTCATCATCTATTTCCCATTTGCGCTGACAGACAACCAGGTTGCCGCTCGCGTGGCTTGGATGACGATCCTGGAACTGGCTGTGCTGGCCTTGCTGGCTCTCAGCCTGCACCTGAGTCGCTGGCGGATTCCAACCTGGGCTTTGTTATTGCTATTTTTGTTTTCGATTAGCTGGTATTATG
>CAZAGA010000020.1:2785-19315 GCA_964484335.1 uncultured Anaerolineaceae bacterium | reverse complement strand
CCGCCTTGGCAACCGCCAGGCTGGTGCCCAGGATCGCGTTCGCACCAAGCTTGGCCTTGTTCGGCGTGCCATCCAGCTCAAGCAACGCGTGGTCGATCATGACCTGTTCAGTCGCATCGAAGCCAATTAATTCTTCGGCAATATCATTGTTGACATGATCAACGGCCTGGAGCACGCCCTTTCCATTGTAACGGTTTTTATCGCCGTCACGCAGCTCAAGAGCTTCGTGCACACCAGTCGAGGCGCCGGAGGGTACTGCCGCCCGACCAACACTCCCATCTGCCAGCCAGACCTCGACCTCAACAGTCGGGTTACCGCGGGAGTCGAGAATTTCTCGACCGAGGATATCCTCAATGAATGTTTCCATATTTTCACCTCTTATTGATTTTTTATTCTCTCGAAATTGAGAGCTGGTTTCTGATCTATATTCCGGATGGAATACTGCCAGGAAGTATAACCGATTTTTGTTACCCAGATGCAACCATCAGCCATCAAGCAACATCAGCCCCAATCCCAGGCAGATGAGGCCGGCCGGATTCTAGAGACTGGTCGGCGACTTCATGTCGCCTGGCATATTGGCGGACAGCGTCCATGAAGCCAACAAACAAGGGGTGCGGGCGATTAGGTCGCGAAAGAAACTCAGGATGAAACTGGGTTCCAACCATGAAGGGATGATCAGCAATCTCGGCGATTTCCACCAGCCGGCCATCGGGCGAGATACCCGAGAAACGCATCCCGCCCCGGTTAAGCGCCTCACGGTAAGCATTATTCAACTCAAAACGGTGGCGATGGCGCTCCTGGACCAGCTCCACCCCATAAGCCTGGCCGGCAGTGGTGTCTGGCTGGAGTTGGCATGGATATAAACCCAGGCGCATCGTCCCGCCCATATCCGAGATCGAACGCTGGTCAGGCATCAGGTCGATCACTGGGTAAGGCGTTGAACGGTCAAACTCGGTCGAATTGGCTTCATCAGAGTTCAGCACCTGGCGGGCCAATTCAACCACCATTAACTGCATCCCCAGGCACAGACCAAGATACGGCACCTTATTCTCGCGTGCATAACGGATAGCCAGGATTTTTCCCTCCGTGCCGCGGCTGCCAAAACCGCCGGGTACCAATACACCATCGGCCCGTTTGATCTCCTCCCAACCCCGGCCCTTTTCTAATTCGGACGAATGAACCCACAGGATTTCAACATCAATCCCCAGGGATAGAGCAGCATGCTTCAGTGCTTCGCGCACGCTCATATAGGCATCGTGCAACTCGACATACTTGCCGACCAGCGCGACTTGATAGGTTGATTTAGGTCGGCGGACATCCGCCACGAGGCGCTCCCAATCGCGCAAATCAGGAGAGCGCCTAGCTTCGAGTTTTAAACGGCGTACCAGGTAGTCGGCGACTTTTTCGCGTTCCAGCAGAATTGGTACTTCATATAGAACATCCGAAGTGACTACCGGGATTACGGCTTCGCGCTCCACATCGCAGAACAGGGCGATTTTCTCACGCAGGCCCTCTTCTAGAGGGTAATCCGAGCGAGCAACGATTACATCTGGACTAATACCGATGGATCGCAGCTCGCGCACAGAATGTTGGGTAGGTTTGGTCTTCAGCTCAGCGGTTGCGCCGATATATGGCATCCAGGTCACGTGGATATAGACCGTATTTTCACGCCCAAGGTCAGTGCGCATCTGACGGATCGCTTCCAAGAAGGGTAGCGATTCAATATCGCCAACTGTGCCGCCAATTTCGACCAGGACAATTTCAGCCCCGGTAGTTTTCGTTACCAGTCCAATTCGGCGTTTGATCTCGTTGGTGATATGCGGGATAACCTGAATCGTGCCGCCCAGGTAGTCGCCGCGCCGCTCCTTTGAGATGACCTCGGCATAAACCTGCCCGGTTGTAACATTGCACACCCGGTTCAAACTGGTATCGATAAACCGCTCGTAATGACCCAGGTCCAGGTCGGTTTCGGCGCCATCATCCAGGACATACACCTCGCCATGCTGATAAGGGCTCATTGTGCCCGGATCGACGTTAATATACGGATCTAATTTCTGGATTGCCACCGAAAACCCGCGCTCCTTCAATAGGCGGCCAATTGCCGCTGCGGTCACCCCTTTGCCTACCGAGCTAACCACACCGCCGGTAAAAAAGATGTATTTCGTCGCCATTTCGGTCACCTCCAGATCATCCAGCTAATTTAAACATAATCCCGTGAGACAGGTTCGCTCACGGGATTACAGTGTACCATAATTCAGACAGCTTTGGTAAAATAGTTGCCAAGAATATGTACGTTAACCGCCAACAACTCGAAAATAGCGAAGACCAGATTCTGGCTCCCTATGCACTGCGCAGCAAGTATTCACGCGGCCGGGTCCACCCTGAAATAGAGCCTGAGTACCGCACCGCCTTTCAGCGCGATCGTGACCGGATTCTACACACCACAGCCTTCCGGCGCTTGGAATATAAGACTCAGGTCTTTATAAACTATGAAGGCGATTACTACCGGACCCGCCTGACCCATACCCTGGAGGTAGCCCAGATCGGCCGGACCATCGCCCGAGCACTCGGGGCAAACGAGGACCTGGTTGAGGCGATTTGCCTGGCACATGACCTGGGCCACCCACCTTTCGGTCATTCGGGCGAGACGGCCTTGGCGAGGCTGATGGTAGATTATGGCGGTTTCGACCACAATAAGCAGTCACTGCGTATTGTGACTGAGCTAGAACAGCGCTATCCCGATTTTCCCGGGCTGAATCTGAGTTGGGAAGTGCGCGAAGGAATTGTAAAACACGAATCGGAATACGACATCTCGGATGCCAGTGGTTATAACCCCGACCTGCGCGGCCACCTGGAAGCCCAGATCACCAACGCAGCGGATGAGTTGGCCTATACCGCCCATGACCTCGACGATGGGCTGCATTCCGGAATGATCACCCCCGGCATGCTGGAAGGTATCACCCTGTGGGAGATCCTGGTTGAGAGCATCGGCTGGCGCGAGGCAGAGCTGGACGCCTTGAACCGCCACCGGCTGATCCGCCGGCTGATCGGTATGGAAGTCAGCGATTTGGTCAACGCCACCCATGAGCGATTGCGGGACAGCAATGTACGCTCAGTGGATGAGCTCCAACGACTGCCCTACAATGTGATCGGGTTCAGCGAAGATATGCACCGTCGTAATCGGCAACTCAAGGATTTCTTATACGCCAATCTCTATCGCCATCACCGGGTGGTTCGGATGCAGGTAAAGGCCGAGCACATCCTGACTGACCTGTTCAACAGCTATGTCGCCGAGCCAGCCATCCTGCCGCGTCATGTTCAAAACTTGATTGAAAGCCGCCGTCTGGAACGTACGGTGACCGATTACATTGCAGGGATGACCGATCGTTTTGCGGTGGAAGAACACCAGAAATTATTCGATCCCTCCACAAAACCGTGAGTAGAATGAGGAATAAAGTATGCCAGAAACACCCTATTTAACAGAGGAGGGCGCCGAAAAACTGCGCGCTGAACTGGTCCAACTGACCGGGCCAGCCCGTGAAGCAATCTCCAAACGGCTTCGTGAAGCCATCCAAATGGGCGATCTGTCTGAGAACGCTGATTATCACAAAGCTAAAGAGGACCAGGGCTTCCTGGAAGGTCGTATTCAGGAGTTGCAGTACATTCTGAAAAACGCAATCATCGTCTCTGCCTACGATGGGCCGCGCGAGATCGTTGAAGTTGGAGCGCGTGTGACGGTCCAAGAGGAAGACTTCGAGCCCGAAACATATCTCTTGGTCGGGGCAAAAGAAGCCAATCCACGCGAAGGCAAGATATCAAATGAATCGCCGATCGGCCGGGCGCTGCTTGGCAAGCGGGTCGGCGAACGCGCCAACGCCCAGACCCCGGGTGGAGAAATTTCCTTTAAGGTCCTGAAAATCGAATAACCTTAACCATTAAAAAAAGCAGTCGCCCAGCAGCGACTGCTTTTTTATTGGTATTCTGTCACTCCCCGATTTGCCAGACTTTCAGCTCGAGGACAAAACGCTCAAAATAAGCTCCAGCAGCCCCCTGGGCATAATTCATATCAATCAGCCGCGCCACAAGGCGCAGCGTATCGGTCTGCAAGACCACTGGATGCTCCAGGTCAGCCAGGACAGTCTCGCCCTTTGCCTCCAGCTTCTGACGCCGTGTGGGGTCAGCAAAGGATTGCTCGCTCATCAAGACCTTGGTGGTGGTCGGGATATTTTTCTTATCAAAAAGCCAGACCTCGAAGGCCGAGACTTTCTTTGGACCGCCAACTCCGGTGGAGTCAGCAATGGCCACGCCATACTCGCCCAGGAACTCACCATCCGCCTCGATGCTGTAAACTTCATCGAACAGGTCGTTGCCGACCTGGTAAGCCGCCACGTTGCGAGAAATCGGCGGGACGTCTTCAGAATCGTAATCAAGGTCCGCCGGCGCGCCTTTGCCGCCCAGGGAGGGCATTTTGATTGCGCCAGGTTTGAAAATCCCGAGACGAGTTAGTAGTACCGCTAGCAGCGCTAGTGCAACCACCAACAGCCCGCCGTAACACAGCAGATTCATCCAAGCTGGACGGCCAGCTTCTACCGGCTGCTCGCTTTCTTGCCCAGGCAAGGGAAAGGCCGTGTCACCGGCGGCTGGTGTCTCCTGAGCAGCAGGCGCACCTTCAGCCGGCTCTTCCACAACGCTCTGGGCTTCGGCTGGGGCAACTGTACCACCTTCCAAGGCCAGGTTGGCAAACGCAGTCACCAATTGTGGATTTTGGATATTTGGATTGCCGACTACTTCCTGAAGCGCCAGATCTTTACCCTCGCCCAGTGACTCGTAGCAGGCCTTGGCACGGGCCGAATCGCCATTATAACCGTACGCATCGATACAGGTCCGCAGATAAGTTACTTTAGCGTCCGCCCGCAGGTCTGCCTGGCTGGCGTTTTCCCAGCGTACCGGGAACAACCACCAGCCCAGGATTACCAGGCCAATAAACAGGCCTACCAGCACGCCAAGCACCGCGGTAACGATTGGATTTACGGCGTAACGTTTGATCGTTTCCATATCGCATCTCCCAACTGGAATCCACGCCTCTGCAAGCACAGGCTTGCGAAGTGATTTTGTCGCATACTTGTTCTAATTTTATTTCATATTAACAAAATATGCAACAGCCACATTTCCTGGCAAGCACATCGATGCAAGACTCATACCGGATTAGCCGCCTGTCTCGGCCATTTCATCAGCAACCACCTCATCCAAAGCGTAAGTAGTCTGACAGTTCAGACACTGGGCATTCCGCTTGTCAGCGATTACCAGCAGGCCGCCGCACTCCCCGCATTTCACTGGAAGCGGTCGCTTCCAGGAGGTGAAATCACAATTCGGGTAATTTGCACAGCCATAAAAGATACGGTTCTTGCGCGTCTTGCGCTCAACGATATCTCCGCCATCTTTCGGGCAGCTCACACCGATTTTTTCCAGCCAGGCCTCGGTGTAGCGGCATTCCGGGAATCCGCTACAGCTAATAAACTTGCCATACCTACCCCAGCGAATGACGAGTTCTTTTCCGCAGGTTGGACAGGCTCGTCCAATTGGCTCTGGCCCCATGTTCAATTCAGGCATTTTTTCCTCAGCTACAGCCAGGTCCTTACTGAAAGGCTCGTAGAACTCGCGCATCACATCCACCCATTCTAGCTCGCCGGCAGCGATACGGTCCAGGTCGCCCTCCATCTGGGCAGTGAAGCCAAAATTGAGGATATCCGGAAAATGCTCGACCAGCAAGTCATTAACCAGGAAGCCTGTTTCAGTTGGCGAAAGGCGCTTGCCCTCCCGCACCACATAGCCGCGTTGCTGGATCGTACCCAGGATCGGTGCGTAGGTGCTTGGACGGCCGATGCCCCACTCTTCCAAAACTCGAACCAGGCTGGCTTCCGAATAACGCGGCGGCGGTTGGGTAAAATGCTGCTCGGGCAGCAGGCGGACCAGGCGCTGGACCTGTCCTTCTGCAATCCCAGCCGGGATGCGGGCTTCTTCCTCTTCCTCGCCCGGTTTTTGGTCCTCATCGCGCGCTTCTTCGTAAACAATCAGGTAACCCAGGAAGCGAACCGCAGAACCAGAAACACGCAGCAGGTAAGTGTGGGACGGAGTAACCCCACTGACCTCAACATTCAAGGTGTCGTAAATCGCCGCGCTCATTTGGGATGCCACAAAGCGCTGCCAGACAAGCTGATACAGCCGGAACTGGTCGCGGTTGAGAAACTCCTTGACCTGTTCAGGATGGCGAAGCACTGAAGTTGGCCGGATAGCCTCGTGAGCTTCCTGAGCGCTGGCCGCGCGAGTTTTATACTTAGGAGGTTCGGCGGGCAAGAACTTCTCACCATACCGCTCGGCAACGAATTGGCGAGCTTCGGTCTGGGCCATCTCTGAAACGTTGGTCGAATCGGTGCGCATGTAGGTGATCAGGCCAACCGGACCACCCGTCCCGACATCGATGCCTTCATAGAGCTGTTGAGCCAGCGCCATGGTCCGCCGGGCGGTATAACCCAAGCGGCGAGAAGCTTCCTGTTGTAGGGTGCTGGTGATGAACGGCGCCTGGGGGTTGCGCCGGCGCTCGCCACGCTTGATCTTGCTGATCATATATGCAGCGGACTCCAGATCATTTAGCAGCGGCTTGACTTGCTCTTCACTTCCAAGCTCTGGTTCAGCATCGTCCACCCTGGCCAGCTTGGCGATAAAGGTCTCCTTAAGCCCCTGAGGCTGGAATTCGGCCGCCACTGACCAGTACTCCACCGGGACAAAGGCCTGGATCTCTCGCTCACGTTCTACCACCAGTCGTAAGGCCACGGATTGGACACGCCCAGCCGAAAGCCGACCACGTACTTTCCGCCACAGCAGGGGGCTCAAGTTATAACCAACTAATCGGTCGAGCACCCGGCGCGCCTGCTGAGCGTTAACCAGGTCCATATTCAGCTCGCGCGGGTGAGCAAAAGCTTCGGCAATCGCCGGCTCGGTAATCTCATGAAAGACAACCCGGTGGCTGAGTTGGGGGTTAATTTTCACCGCTTCCATCAGGTGCCAGGCGATGGCCTCACCTTCGCGATCGGGGTCGGTCGCCAGGTAGATTTCTTCTGCGGTCTTGGCCAGGCCCTGTAATTCTTTTACCACCGGCCGCTTGGCATTCATTACCCGATACTTGGGCTGGAAATTATTCTCGACATCGACCGAAAGCTGTGAGCGAAGCAGATCCACCACATGTCCCACCGAAGCCCGGACCGTGAAGCCCTTGCCGAGGAAGCGGCCAACCGTCTTGGCTTTGGCTGGCGACTCAACGATCACCAGCTTACCCGAGCGGCGGGCGCGACTCTGGGCTCCCTTTTCTGGAGGGATCATGCCTTCGTGCGCCTCGGTACGCCCCATGCGGAACTGGGTTGTACCACACACCGAGCAGACGCCGCGCGTAGCTGGCGATGCATTATCAGTAAAGACCGCTTGTGGGTCATTCATTTCCCTTTTCGTTTTACATTTTACGCAGTATGCTTCCATACGCTAACCTCCTGATTGAATCGTCGGTTTGGGCGGACAAGCCAGCCCCTCCAACGACAAACTATACGTAATTCTTGCCCTGTTCTTTCAGCAAGCCAACAGCCTGGCGAACTTTCTGGACCTGGTCTTTAGGGCACACCATCAGCACATCGCCGGTATCGACCAAGACCAGATTTTCAACGCCAATCATCACAACCAGGCGTTGGCCAGCCTGGTTGAAGACCAGCGAACCGCCACTCTCAATCGCGAGGTGCTCCCCACCGATCACAATATTACCGTTTGAGTCAGCTGGGTAGAGATCGAATAGGGCGTCCCAACTGCCGACATCGCTCCAGCCCAGGCCAGCCGCTGGTAGCACAAGCACATTTTTCGCATTTTCCATCACCCCATAATCAATGGTTTGGGCGCTAAGCCCAGACCAAACCTGCTCAATTATCTGGCGTTGGGTTGGCGAAGTCCAGGCCTGGGCTATTTGGGCCAGCCCGGCTGCCAGGTATGGCATCTGGCGCTGGATTTCGGCCATAATCCGCTCCACGCGCCAGAAAAACATCCCGGAATTCCAATAATGCTCGCCGTCAGCCAGCATCTGTTCCGCGGTAGAGTAGTCAGGCTTTTCTTTGAAACGCACTACTTCATATAAAAGATGTCCACCAAAGTTTCCAACCGGCTTACCGCGCTGGATGTAGCCAAATCCCGTCGAAGCAAAGCCTGGCTGGATGCCCATCGTTACCAGGTAGCCATCCTGAGCAGCCTGGCCGGCTGCCAAAAGCAGGTCACGGTAAAGCGGCTCATTGGCAATATAATAATCGGAGCCCAGCACAGCCATAACTGCTTGTGGGTCAAGCTGCTGGAGCGCGACTGCGGCCAGGCCGACCACAGAAGCAGTCCCCTTACCAGCCGGCTCAATTAAGTAGTTAGCTGATGGAATCTTCGGATACAAGGCTTGCAATGCACTAGCCTGGGATTGGACTGTGACCACAAGGATCCTTTCGGGCGGGAAGACCTCCAGAATCCGCTCAATTGAGGTCTGGAACATGCTCCGCTCGTCAAATAAGGCCAGCATTTGCTTTGGCCGAGATTGGCGAGAGAGCGGCCACAAGCGAGTCCCACCCCCACCAGCCATGATCACGGCATAGTAATGGTCAAGCATAGTTGGCCTCATTCGATTTCATACGGCTCGCTGGCCTCGCGCACAGCGATATATTGCATACCGCCTACCTGGCGCACCAAGCCTTTCAGCTCCATCATTACCAAAGCAGCTGAGACTTTTTCAACCGGCAAGTCAGCCTGGCGACGAATCTCATCAATGTGCAACGGCTCGAGGCCAAGAGTAGCATACAGGCGAGCTTCAACTGGGTCAGCTGGAATTGAGGCCCGCAGGCTACGCTGTTCGGTCACCTGGGCCAGGTTGAGCACAGCCAGGACATCCTGGGAATTCAAATACGGGCGTGCCCCTTGCTGGAGTAACAAATTTGTCCCCACCGACTGCGGGGCGTAAATACTGCCAGGTACTGCGAAGACTTCCCGGCCCTGCTCGGCTGCAAATGCGGCGGTGATTAACGCTCCGCTGGTTTTTCCGGCTTCAACCACGATGACTGCTTTGACCAAGCCGGAAATAATCCGGTTTCGGGGTGGAAAATTCGCTGAGTCAGGCGCGGTTCCAGGAGCATAGTCACTGATTAAGGCGCCATGCTCAATTAGCTGTTCTGCCAGGCGGCGGTTTTCAGGTGGATAAATGCGATCAACACCACAACCCAAGACTGCCAGGCTACGCCCACCCGCCTGCAAGGCAGCCTGATGCGCCACCGCATCCACCCCGCGCGCCAACCCGCTGACCACGGTGATCCCGCTGCGCGCCAGGCTGGTTGCGATTTCTTCTGCCACCTGACGGCCATAAGAGGTCACCCGCCGCGTACCTACCACCGCTACTGCCCAGGCGTCTTCGGATAACAACGAGCCACGGGTATAGATCACTGGCGGTGGTTGAGGGATTTCCGCCAGGCGAGTCGGATAGGCTTCATCTTTCCAGGTGAAAACCTGGATCCCTTGGGCAATGATCCATTCCCAAACTGAATCCAGAGAAACATTGGCGCGGAGTTTAACAAGCGTTTCGACCAGCTTAGGGCCCAAACCAGCGGCCATGAGCTGCTCGGCCGGCGCCTGCCAGGCGCTGCGCGCATCTCCAAAAGCATCCAGCAGCAAGCGCATACGCGCCGCCCCGATGCCTTTGACCAGGTTAAATCCCACCCAATAACGCTTTTCTTCCAGGTTTGCCGCGTCCACGGTTGATAACTCAGTCAGGAAGCAAACCAGGCAGCAGATGCACTCGCATTTGCCCCTGGCTTAAATCGACATCCAAGATCACAGATTTTAAGGCCGGGATTAAAATCTCCTTCCCCGCTTCAGGTTGAATGCAATAAACATCATTGGCGGGAGAACTGAGAATTTCAACCAACTTTCCCAACCGCCGCCCAGTCTCATCCACAACCTGTAGACCCAACAACTGGTGGTGATAGTATTCGCCCTCGGGTAATGGCGGTCGGTCATCGGAGCGCACACATGCTAACTGGTTGCGCAATTCACCGGCGCTTTCTGGATTCGTCCGGCCAGCGAAGCTAATCAATAGGCTGGCGCCATTTGGCCGGCAGGATTGAATCCTTTCCGTTCGATGCTCGTCGCCAATATAAAGCACGACACCCGGACGAAGTCGCTCAGGGAAATCGGTGTAGACATCTAACACCATTTCCCCGCGCACCCCATGTGGCCGGCGCAGCTTACCGACAGCCAGAAATACAGGCTCGCCTTCGAGCGGCGAGCCTGCAGGCATTTCATCCTGAGGGGTATTCACCCCAGCGGGAGAGAGATCGGTCATTGCGGTTCAACGATATCCAGAACAACCCGCTTTCCGTCTTGAGCCGCGGCGACTCGCAGCAAGATACGCATCGCATTGGCCACCCGCCCACTCTTGCCAATGATCCTGCCCATATCTTCCTTGGCGACCCTTAATTTGAGGACCGTCTGCGACCCATAGCGTTCCTGGGCAACGCTGACTGCGGTAGGGTCATCGACCAGCGAGGTGGCTATGTACTCGATCAGCGTTTTCACGGTATTTAACCCTACTTGGCAGCCTGGGTTGTCTTGGGGTTGATATTACGGACTGCCGCAGCCGCCTTACTTTCGGCAACCAGTGTCTCAACCGGCTCGCCCTTTTTAAAGCGCTCGAAGCGATCGAGAACGCCCGCTGCCTTGAAGATCTGCGCAACGGATTCGCTCGGCTGGGCGCCTTTGCTCATCCATTCATAGACTCGATCTTCCTGCAGATCAATAGTCGCCGGCTGGGTGCGCGGATTGTAAGACCCTAGGATTTCCAAGAAACGACCATCACGCGGCGATTCCTTTTCGGCTGCCACGATCCGGTAGCTGGGCTGACCTTTGCCGCCAACGCGGCGTAAACGAATACGAACCATAAACTCTTTCTCCTTCTTTTGTCATTACGAAAAGCCTGCATAGGCTGTTTCGCCGATAAATTATCCAAACAAGCGCGGCAGCCCGCGCGTGCCAGATTTCTTCAGGGTTTTGAACAGTTTCTGAGCCTCCCGAAACTGCTTTAACAAACGATTGACATCTTGGACATCGGTGCCCGAGCCGCGCGCAATTCTACGCCGGCGGGAGGCGTTCAAGATATCCGGATGACGGCGCTCCTGGCTGGTCATCGAATTAATGATCGCCTCAGTCTGGCGAAGCTGTCGCTCTGCGTCCTGGGGCTGGATCTGTTTAGCAAGCTGGCCCATCCCACCAGGCATCATCTCCAGAAGTTGGCCCAAAGGCCCCATCTTACGTACCTGGCGTAGCTGGCTGGCAAAGTCTTCCAAAGAAAACTCGCCTGACATCAGCTTCTCGGCTTGCTGGCGAGCGGTCTTTTCATCGTAAGCCTGCTCAGCGCGCTCAATCAAACCAAGCAGGTCACCCATCCCCAGGATGCGGCTCGAGAGCCGCCCTGGATCGTAGGCTTCCAGTGCATCCAGGGCTTCACCGGTACCCAGGAACTTGATTGGCACACCAGTAACCGAGCGAATCGAAATGGCCGCTCCGCCGCGGGCATCACCATCCATCTTGGTTAGGATCAGGCCGCTGAGCGGAATCACATCCCGAAAGCCCTTCGCTATGTTAACCGCTTCCTGGCCAACCATCGCATCGGCAATCAGCAGGGTCTCACGCGGCTCGACACGCGCGCTTATCGCCCGCAACTCGTCCATCAGGGCATTATCCAGTTGCGAACGGCCAGCGGTGTCCAGGATCACGACCGTAAAGCCGCCTTTTTGGGCCTTGTCCAAGGCATGCAGAGCGACATCTGGCGGCGGCGTGCCCGACTCAAAAAAGACTGGAAGTCCAAGCCGCTCACCCAGGGTTTCAAGCTGGCGCACGGCTGCCGGGCGGTACGGGTCGCAGGCAACCAACATTACCCGCTCACCCTGTGAACGAAAAAAACGAGCTAGCTTACCAGCGTGGGTTGTTTTACCCGAGCCTTGCAGGCCAACCAACATGATGACATACGGTCGCTGACCGGTCAGGTTCAGCCGCTCGGCTGGCCCCAGGGTAGTAATCAACTCTTCATTGACAATTTTGATTACCTGCTGGCCCGGATTCAGGGCCTTGGACACCTCGGCCCCGATCGAACGCTCTCGCACACGGCCAACAAAATCCTTGACCACAGCATAATTGACGTCGGCTTCCAATAAAGCCAGGCGGACTTCTCGCATTGCGGCATCCACGTCTGATTCAGACAGCTTGCCGCGCCGTCGCAGCCCCTTGAAGACTTCATTTAAGCGTTCGGTCAAATTCTCAAACATAGCATGCCATTTTAGCCCGGAAGACGGATAAGGTCAAGGTATATTAATCAGATATTTTTCGTCATCTGAATGCGCAACCAAATTCAATGAAATGGGTTATTATTGGTAACTGCCAGGCGTTCAACCCGGAATTATATTCAAATTTATATTATCTAAGGAGAACCGATGTCAAAAGTTACCCTTGTCACCGATAGCACTACTTACCTTCCTAAGGAGCTGGTAGCAAAATATGGAATCAAAGTCGCGCCACAACTCTTAATCTGGGGCGAAAAAACTTACCTGGACGGGGTCGATATCCAGCCTAGCGAATTCTATTCTCGATTAAAGACAGCGAAGGTCATGCCTTCATCCTCGCAAGCCACGCCGAAAATCTTCCACGAGATCTTTAAAGCCGAAGCCGAAGCTGGCAATTCTGTCTTGGCGATCTTAATCTCCGAGGTCTTATCCGGGACAATTGCCTCAGCCATCCAAGCGCGTGAGATGCTGCCCGGTGCAACGATCGAAATCGTAGACTCGCGCACGACGTCAATGGCAATGGGATTTACCCTGCTGGCTGCAGCGCGTGCCCTGGAAGATGGCGCCAACCTGGCGGAGGCCAAGGCGCTGGCTGAGAAAGCTCGCGAACACGTTGGAGTCGTTTTCGCGGTTGATACCCTGGAATTCCTGCACCGTGGCGGGCGAATCGGCGGAGCCAACCGCTTCCTAGGTACGGCCCTGAACATCAAGCCGATCCTAGAAGTCACCGGCGGCAAAGTTGAAGGCATTGAAAAAGTGCGCACCCGCAGCAAATCGCTCAACCGGGTGATCGAAATCATCGGCGAGCGGATTGGAGGCCGGACCCCCGTACGCCTTGCAACGTTGCACGCCAATGCCCCCGAGGAGGCAAAGACTGTGTTGGAAGAAGCCAGCAAGCAATTCAACGCGGTCGAAGCCATCGCATCCGAAGTAAGCCCGGTGGTGGGTACCCACGCCGGTCCTGGCACAGTAGGCCTGGCTTTCATGGCAGGAATATAACGATTCTATAATTAACATCAAACGAAACCACCCGGCAGGGTGGTTTTTGTTTGAGTATAATACTTAATCATTATGGACATATTCTTTCAAGACCCCAAGGAAGTTCCTCTGCCCCCAAATGAGGTACGCATCCGCGAGTTACGCGCGGAGCCTAAGGCCGATGGGCGACGAGTGCGCGTCTATCTCGAAGTAGACCCGACCCAAAAGCGTCCCAGCGCCGAGCTAACCATCCGTGATACCGCCGGTAATCCGTGCGCAAAAGCCTCGATTATCGAGAGCATGACCCGCCGGATGGAGTTGACCATGCACTTGCGCGGCGAAGCGCTTCTCGGCGCTTACAGCCTGGAGGCAGTACTGTTCTTCCAATCGCCTCCACCGGAGCCCGGCGAGCAAGGTGGCGAAGTTGAATTGCCCCCGGCGCTGGTAGTCGACCAACGCCAGGTCAAGTTTGAGTTGCCCAGCCAGCCGGCGGCCTGATCCACCAGATGAAATCGTTGCTCAAAATTGCACCCTATCTGCGCCGCTTTGCTCCAGCTGCGCTGCTCTCTTTGCTTTGCCTGTTGCTGCTCACTGCAGCTGAGCTAGCGCTGCCGACGATTATCCGCCAGGTAATTGACGTCGGCCTGGCTCGTAAGGAAATCAACTTTCTGATCATTTCGGCCGTGGCTATCTTGGCAATTGGCATTGCTCGCGCCGGTTTAATCTTTGGCCAACGCTACCTGAGCGAGTGGATTGCAGCCCATGTCGGTTACGATTTGCGCAACCGGCTGTACGACCATATCCAATACTTGCCGTTCAGCTTTCACGATCACTCCCAAGCCGGCCAACTGATCAGCCGCTGCATCGAAGATGTACGGGCTGTTGAGCGCTTTGCCGGTTTTGGACTGGCCGAAGTGGTCCGACTGGTGATCCTGCTGGCTGGGGTGGTGACCCTGCTCTTCATCCAACAGCCGCTGCTGGCTGCGATCGCCTTGCTGCCGATGATCCCAATGATTTTGGTGACAACCAACTTTGGCAAGAGGGTCGGCGGTTATTTCTTCGATGTCGATGTCGCCCTGGGTGATTTATCAACCCGCGTTCAGGAAAATGTCAACGGCGCCCAGGTGGTACGAGCCTTTGCCCGCGAGCCATATGAAATCCAGCGCTTCAGCAAATCCAACCAGATGTTGTACAAAGCGCGCATAATTGTAAATAGCGAGTTCGCCAAGGTAATGCCGACCACCCAACTCCTGGTTACGTTGGGCACAATCCTGATCCTATGGTTTGGCGGCAGCCTGGTTCTGCGTGGTCAGATGACGGTAGGCGAGGTGGTAGCGTTCAATGGTTACCTACTCTTACTGGCCATGCCAGCTCAGCAAATGGCCTGGCTGGTGAATGCAGCCGGCGAGGCCGCCGCTGGGATCCAGCGCGCTTCCGAGATCCTCGACCTGCAGCCAGAAATCCAATCCCCGCCAGACGCAATTCAACTCCCCTCTCTCTCTGGACAGATAGAATTCCAAGCTGTAGATTTTAAATATCGCGACCAGGTCGAGCCTGCCCTGGAGGGGATCAACCTGGCAGTCAAACCGAATCAGTTGATCGCCCTGATTGGACCGACCGGCTCGGGAAAAAGTTCATTGATCAACCTGATCCCGCGCTTTTACGATCCCAGCGCCGGAAGTGTGCTCGTGGATGGGATCGACGTACGTCGAGTCGAGCTGCAGAGCCTGCGTAAGCAAATTGGAATCGTCCTACAGACCTCCCTGCTGTTCTCGGCAACAGTTGCTGAAAACATCGCTTATGGGCAGCCCGGCGCTGCCCAAGAGCAAATCGAGGCTGCCTCCCGAGCCGCCCAAGCCCACGAATTCATCCTCGAGCTACCGGAGGGTTACCAAACCGTAGTCGGCGAGAAAGGCATTACCCTCTCAGGCGGCCAACGCCAGCGAATCGCCATCGCCCGGGCGCTGCTCCTGAATCCGCGCATCCTGATCCTGGACGACTCGACTTCCAGCGTCGATACGGAAACTGAGCGATTGATCCAGCAAGCGCTCGATGAGTTGATGGAAGGCCGAACCACCTTTGTGATCGCCCATCGCCTCTCTACCATCCGGCGAGCTGACCTGATCGCTGTGATGGACCAAGGCCAGATCGTTGAACGCGGCACGCACCAGGAACTGCTCGATCGTAGCGGACTTTACCGTCAGATTTACGAACTGCAGCTAAAAAGCCAGGAAGACGGCCAGAAAATCACCGCAAACTTGGAGCCAACTGATGTCCACGAATCCTCCGCCGAGTGAAGACGCCCTGCTGAAAGGGTTTGACCCCCAACTCACCCGCCGGCTGGTGGACTATGTTCAACCATACCAGAAACGGGTCTGGCTGGCACTGCTCTTGATGGTCTTCAACTCAGCCGCTGCCTCGCTCGGACCGTACCTGGTCGGCCAGGCGGTGGACCAGGGAATGGCCGGGGGCAACCTGGTCACCCTGCGTAATATTGTCTTGATCTACCTGCTTGCAGCCGGGGTGCAGTGGATCTCGATCTACCTGAGGGTTAATATTATGGTGCGGGTTGGCCAGTCAATTATCTACGATCTGCGCCAGCGCCTGTTCCGTCACTTACAGGAGCTCTCACTCGGTTTTTACAGCCGCTTCAGCGTCGGCCGGGTAATCACCCGGGTGATTAACGATGTCAGTGTGCTGCGCGAGTTTCTCACCTGGGCGCTGCTGGCAATTGCGCGCGACCTGTTTACCCTGGTCTTTATCATCGCGATGATGTTACTAATGAACGTGCGTTTGTCGCTGGTGACCTTTGCAGTCCTGCCTTTGATGATCTGGCTGACGACGATTTTCCGCAAGCAGGCTCGCGAGAACTACCGAAAAGTAAGGTCGGCGATCAGTTGGGTGAACTCGGTGCTGGCTGAAAACATCAACGGCGTACGGGTGGTGCAAGCCTTCTCGCGCCAATCGGTGAACTACGAGCGCTTTAGCAACGTGGTTAATCGTAATCACCTGGACACCGGGCTGAAAGCGGCCCGGGTGGCCGCCTCCTTCCCAGCCATTATCGACCTGCTAGGCACGCTAGCGATCGCCCTGGTAGTGCTACTCGGCGGGCTGACCGTGATCGGCGCTTGGGGAAATAACCAGCCGATTACGGCCG
>CAZAGA010000020.1:0-2685 GCA_964484335.1 uncultured Anaerolineaceae bacterium | reverse complement strand
CTCGGCGGGCTGACCGTGATCGGCGCTTGGGGAAATAACCAGCCGATTACGGCCGGCGTATTGGTGGCTTTTGTGTTATACCTGGAGCGCTTTTTTGAGCCAATTCGCGACTTGAGCCAGCGTTATGACTCGTTTCAATCTACCATGGCAGCCAGCGAGCGAATCTTTGCTCTACTCGACACAGCGCCTGAAGTCCAGGACCAACCTGGTGCAACAAACCTGCCGCCATTGCTCGGTGAAGTGCGTTTTGAAGCCGTCTCGTTCCATTATGCCGACGACCCCACCCCTGTGCTGGAAGATATTCAACTTCATGTCCCAGCCGGGCAGACCGTGGCCCTGGTGGGCAAGACTGGGGCAGGAAAATCGACCTTGGTCAAGCTGGTTAGTCGATTTCACGACCCCAGCCAGGGAGTAGTGCAGGTGGATGGGATCGACCTGCGCCAGGCGACCCAAAACAGCCTGCGAAGCCAGATGGGCATTGTATTGCAGGATCCCTTCCTGTTTGCCGGCAGCGTGGCCGAAAATATCCGCTTTGGCCGGCTGGACGCCAGCGATCCCGAGGTGGAAGCCGCTGCGAAGGCCGTTGGCGCACACGAGTTTATCATCCGCCTGCGCAACGGTTATGACACCCTGGTCGAAGAAGGTGGTATCTCGCTTTCGGTCGGCCAGCGCCAATTGATTTCCTTCGCCCGCGCCCTGTTGGCTAACCCGCGTATCCTGATCCTGGACGAAGCGACCTCGAGCGTCGATACCCAGACCGAGCAGATTATCCAGCGAGCATTAGCTACCCTGCTCAAAGACCGCACTGCTTTTGTTATCGCCCACCGCCTGTCGACGGTAGTCAATGCAGACCGGATTATCGTTCTTCAAGACGGGCGGATTGTCGAGCAGGGTACGCATAACCAGTTAATCAACCTGAGAGGCGTTTACGCTCAGCTTTACCAGGCCGGTTTCGAGGCTGATAACGAAGATTGATACAGTTGATTTAGCAAAAACTCTTGACAAACAGAACACTTGTGCTAAACTAGGATTAATACTTTTGGTCACCAGGAAGCTGTGTGTCGACCAAACATTTTTAGCCAAAAGGAACTGAACAGGAGAAAACCGACATGCCTCGCAAGAATCCCGCTTTACCTGAAGAAGTGAATAACCCCCGCAATGCCGCCCTCGAAAAAGCGCTCGGCGATATCACTAAGCGTTATGGAGATGGCGCAATCATGAAGCTGGGCGATGCCCATCACATGGAGGTTGAATCGATCCCGACTGGCGCACTATCCTTGGATATTGCGCTGGGTGTTGGCGGCGTTCCACGCGGGCGGATCACTGAAATTTATGGCCCAGAAAGCTCGGGCAAGACCACCATCAGCCAGCACATTGTTGCCGAAGCACAGCGCCTGGGCGGAACCTGCGCTTACATCGACATGGAGCATGCCCTCGACCCGGCCTATGCTGAACGCTGTGGTGTCAACATCGATACTCTGCTAATTTCACAGCCCGACACCGGCGAGCAGGCGCTCGAAATCACTGAAACCCTGGTCCGCTCCGGCGCGGTGGATGTGATTGTGATTGACTCGGTCGCTGCGCTGGTCCCACGTGCAGAAATCGAAGGCGACATGGGCGATCCCCAGATGGGCATGATGGCCCGCCTGATGTCACAGGCGCTGCGCAAGCTGTCTGGGGCGATCAAGCAGACCAACACCGCTGTGATCTTCACCAACCAGTTGCGCCAGAAGATCGGCGTGATGTTTGGCAACCCCGAGACCACCACTGGCGGACAGGCGCTTAAATTCTACGCCTCGGTGCGCATGGACGTACGCCGGATCCAGACAATCAAGCTCGGCCAGGAAGTGATCGGCAGCCGGACGCGGGTCAAAGTGGTCAAGAACAAAGTTGCCGCCCCCTTCCGGGCAGCCGAATTCGACATTATGTACAACGAAGGAATTTCCAAAGCCGGCGACCTGCTCGACCTGGCGACCGGCCTGGAGATCATCAACAAGCGCGGTTCCTTCTACTCTTACGGAGATATCCGCCTGGGACAGGGCCGTGAAAACGCCAAGGATTTCCTGAAGACCAACCAGGACCTGGCCGAGGAAATCGAAATCGCCGTCCGCCAGCAGGCGTTGAGCGGAGACATCCCGCTGGCGTTGGGTGGTGGAGGCGGCGAGGAAGAAGACGCAGAAGAATTGTAAAAAAATCGGGCGGCCTGTAACTCGGCCGCCCGATTTTTTTATTTTACGTACCCTCTTCCCACGAATTCAGGTATGCCACCTGGGCGGGAGTCAAGACATCGATATCGACGCCCATCGCCGCCAGCTTCAGGCGGGCAATTTCCTTGTCAATCTCGGCCGGGACGCTGTAGACTTTCTTCTGCAGTGTGTCAGCATTCCTGGCCATGTACTCCAGGCTGAGCGCTTGGTTGGCAAAGGACATATCCATCACGCTGGCCGGGTGCCCTTCGGCGGCGGCCAGGTTGATCAGGCGGCCTTCACCGAGCAGGTTGATCCGCCGGCCATCGCCCAGTTCGTACTGGTCAACAAACGGACGCACCAGGCGTTTGCTTTGCGCCATTTCTTCCAAAGCCGGGATGTTGATTTCAACGTTGAAGTGGCCAGAGTTGGCGACAATCGCGCCATCTTTCATCACTTCGAAGTGATGGCGGTCGATCACATTCAGATCGCCAGTGAC
>CAZAGA010000019.1:19111-19633 GCA_964484335.1 uncultured Anaerolineaceae bacterium | reverse complement strand
CAAGGATGTGGTGCGCGGCATCTTGCAACGCTTTGCCTATATAGGGAAAATTGCTTATGTCGGCTTCGACGATGCAGGGAAATACCGCTCCCGCCAGCCCCCTCAGGAAATATTTGAAGGGCAGCATCCGGCCCTGGTCAGCCAGGAAATGTTCGACAGGGTTCAGGAGGTTCGCATATCGCTGGGAAATAATGCAATCAAGATTAAAGATCGACAGGTGCGTTGTTATCCGCTCTCAGGCATCTTGCGCTGTGGATTCTGTGGTTCCAACCTGCGTGGCGTCTCGTGTAATGGCAAGCACTTTTCTTATCAAGATGGTGCAAAGATCGATGCAATTAACAGATGCAGACAAGGTCTGGTAAAAGTAGAATGGATTGAGAGTACAATTCACAGGATCGTGAAGACGATCATCAACCAGGCAGATGAGCAGCGATCGCTCGAGTCCGTAAATGCTCAATATAGCCTGGCAGAACAGCGTTATAAACGTGCGCAAGAGTTGTACATGGCAGGTGAGATCAGCCG
>CAZAGA010000019.1:15717-19101 GCA_964484335.1 uncultured Anaerolineaceae bacterium | reverse complement strand
GTATGAGAATCGCGAAAATCACTTGCAACCAGAAAAACTATGTGCTACAATGGCACTGCTCAGCCTGCTTAGATCAGAACTGGCTCGCTGGGACGAACTTTTACCAATCGATAAAAAAAGGCTCCTCCGACTGGTACTCGGAGGAGCCTGGGTACGAGAAAACGCTTTAGTAGGGCTTCAACCAACTGTAGCGTTTCTCCCCATCCTGGCTGGTGCAAACAGCGCAGGCATGGGATTAAGTGACTGCGGAGAGGGTGGGATTCGAACCCACGGTGGAGACGAGCTCCACAACGGTTTTCGAGACCGCCCCATTCGGCCGCTCTGGCACCTCTCCAATCGCACGCTGCCCCCTGCGCAGGCTGGATTATACCAAAGGTTGAAAATTCCGGTGCGTTTCCTTATTACGCCGCAGCAGGCTGCTTCCCCTTGAAGATCAGCGTTCCCAGGATGCCGCCGACCACCCCAAAGAAGGTGTAAACCAACAGGTTCATCACCAGCGTCAGGAATGAGAAGCCGCCTTTGGCTGCGAACAGTTCCAGGGGTCCCCTCAGTGTATCCTGGATCCCTCCTACTTGTCCCAGTAAATTGCCGATGATTTCCCACGAATATGGCCCGACGAACGCTTCGATCAAGGCTCCGACCACCGCGCTGACCAGCCCGGCGACCATCCCGATCAACGCTCCTTGCGCCAGGGTCAGCGCTCCTTGTTCGTTTGCCAGGCGGCGGTAAAGATAGACCGCAAGGATCCCGCCGCTCCACAGCCACAGGCAGGCGCAGCAGTTCGCAACGCTGATGAAGGGCAGAGTGGAGAAGAGCCCCATCAGCACGCCGGCGATGCCGCCGGCAATCAGTAGCGAGCGAGTATTCATTTAAAGCCTCCAGTTTGGCGAGTTGGGGGTGAAGTCGACGCTTTAATATTTCATTAATCTAGTTATACAGCAAAACTGGCGACTGTCAATAGCCGCCGTTTGCACGTTGGCTTGGAACCAAATAACACTCCTGGAGGGCTTTCCAGCAACGCTCCAGGAGTGTTTCAAAAAAAACCAGATACGGTAACTAGCCGATATCCACGCTTTCGTGCAGGCTGGGGTAATGGACCTGCCGCATGCCGCGCTCCTTTAGAAGACCGCGCAGCGTCTCAGCCGGCGTGGGTTCGCCATGCACCAGGTAAACATCCTTGACCGTGCTGCGCACAGCCTGGGCGTATTCAAGCAGCAGGTTCTGCCCGGCGTGCGCCGAAAGCCCGCCGATGGTTGCGACCTCGGCGCGTAGCTCGTAGATGTCATCGAAGATTTTAATACGCGCTTCCCGGTCTGCGATCCGCCGCCCCAGGGTTTCCGGCGATTGCCAGGAGACGATCATCACTGTATTCTTGGGGTCTTCCACGTTATTTTTCAAGTGATGCAGGATGCGGCCGGTTTCCGCCATCCCGGAAGCCGAGATGATCACCATGGGCTCTTTACGATCGTTGAGCGCTTTCGAGTCTTCCACCGAGCGGGTATAGGTTAGCCGGTCAAAGCCAAAGACGGTCTTGTGGCGATCGTTCTTCATAAAGGCCTGGGTTTCTTCGTCGAAACACTCCGGGTGAGCCTTGAACGCCTCGGTGACGTTCACAGCCAGCGGGCTATCCACTACCACCGGGATGTTGGGAATCTCTTTTTTCTCAATCATCTGGTGCAGGTCATAGACCAGCTCCTGGGTCCGGCCGACCGCGAAAGCTGGTACGACTACCTTTCCGCCGCGCTGGACCGTCCGGTTGACCACCTGGCGCAGCTCATCATAAGCTAGCTCGGGTTCGCGGTGCGGTTTATCGCCATAGGTGCTCTCCATAATCAGGTAATCGGCGCCTTCCGGGAGCACCGGGTCGCGCAGCAAGGGCAGGTTGCGCCGGCCGATATCGCCCGAGAACCACAGGCGGAACTTGCGTCCTTTTTCTTCGATATCCAGGACAACCGCCGCCGAGCCCAGGATATGCCCGGCATCGACGAAATGAACCTGGACACCGGGGACGGGCTCGAAGACCCGGTTGTAATCGGTGGGCATGAAATACTGCGCTACTTGGGCTGCGTCTTCCTGGGTATAGAGTGGCTCGGCGAATGGCTCCCCGCGCTTCAACTTCTTTTTATTCAAATATTTGACATCTTGCTCCTGGACATGGGCCGAATCCATCAGCATGATGTTCGCCAGGTGGGCGCTGGCCGGCGTCGTGTAGATTGGGCCGTGGTAGCCGTTCCTTACCAGGTTGGGCAGGTTGCCACTGTGATCGATATGGGCATGCGAGAGGATTACCGCATCGAGTGCGCCTGGGGTGTATAAGAAGTTGCGGTTGCGGTCGTAGCTCTCCCGCCGCTTGCCCTGGTACAGGCCGCATTCGAGCAGAATCTTGTGCCCGTTGATCTCAAGCAGGTGTTGTGAGCCGGTGACGGTCTGAGCCGCCCCATGAAAGCTGATTTTCATTGTCCTCTTTCCCTGATCAATTGATTGGTGTAGAAGTGACCGCGCTTATCGCTTCTTAGGTTTGTTGAGCACTGCCAGCAGTTCTTCCCCAAAATTCTCCAGCCGCCAGGGCACATCTTTCATCGCCTGGGCTAGCTCTTCGGGGGAATGCGGTTCCTGCTCCGCCAGGACAGCCATCAAGTCGCGCGGCAGGATGACATCCGAAGTGACGCCCATTTTCAGCCCGGCGGTCTTGCGCCAGCGGCGCAGTGCTTCCAGCTTTTCCAGGTAGCGATCGTCGGGTCGGGGGGGGCGCGGCGGATAGAGCGGGGGATTATGCAGCCCGCGCGAGACGCATTCCAGCAGCTTCGTACCGTGGCGATGCAACTGGTGATCGCTCATGCCTTGGATCTGGCGGAGCTGGTCGAGTGTTGCCGGCATCCAATGGGCGATGTCCACCAGGGTATCGTCGTTGATCACCTTAAATACTGGCCGGTCCATGCTGCGGCCGGCCCGTTCGCGGTAATCCACCAGCTCTGCCAGGATGGCCAGTTGCTGTGGGGTCAGATCGTTTGCGCCGTGCATGCGCCAACAGCATGGGCCTGGGTCTCCGTTCTGATGGCCGTTCACCAGGCGCAGCCGGTCAAAATCTTCCTGGGCCAGCGCCAAAAGACCTTTTTCGACTAGCTTGTCGAGTAGCCGCTGGCGCAGGTCGATCAGGTAATGGGTGTCGAAGCGGGCGTAAGACAGCATTTGGGGCGGCAGTGGGCGCTGGCCCCAATTAGCCCGTTGGAAGTGCTTGTCGAGTTGGATGCCAAATTCAGTTTCAAGCAATGCGCCCAGGCCAATCGCTTCATAGCCCAGGGTGCGAGCAGCTACCATCGTATCAAACAGGTGATTGAACTCGAAGCGATAGTCGCGCTTCAGGCAGATCAGGTCGTATTCGGC
>CAZAGA010000019.1:13395-15617 GCA_964484335.1 uncultured Anaerolineaceae bacterium | reverse complement strand
GCTTCAGGCATGCGCCAATTATAGCTGTTTTTCCATCACCAGCGCATCTTCTCGATCCGCGTAATACTCTGGCCAGGTGCCCACCTTCAAATAGCCCAGGTTCAGATAAAGGCGGATGGCGGTTTCGTTGGAGATGCGCACGCTCAGGCGGACCCGCTGGACGCTCAAGCGCGACTCACAGGCCAGGATCAGCTCCCGCCCGATCCCGCGGCGCTGGTATTCCGGCAGCACCGCCACGGTGGCAATCCAGACCAGGTGCTCGCCCGGCCGTTCGTCGCCAGCAATAAAGCCAACCATCTGCTCGCCCACGCAGGCTTTCAAGCGGATGACGTTAGGCAGGGTCAGAACGCCGATCAAATCCCACAACGGCCAGCCATCTTTTGGAAAGCAAATCCGCTCCAGGCTGCGCAGCGAGTTCAGGTCGCGCCAGGTGGCTGGCTCGATTGAAGTGGGACTGGCGGAAGGTGTGGGCTGATCCATAATCGTCGATGCATAATCGTCATAATTTATAGAGAAATCGGCTTCGCCGATTTCTCTATAAATTATGGCAGAAGGACATCGAACTTGCCAGGCAGGATGGGCTAGCCTTCTCGGCTCTTGATGAAGTTCTCCAGCAAGCTGGTGAATTCCATTGGGAAGATGTACTTGGTCGCCGGGCTGACGCCGAGGGCTTTGAGTGCTTCGAAGTACTGCAGGGTCATGGTCTTCGGATCGACATTTTGGGCGACCGAGAAGATCTTATCCAGCGCGGCGGAATAGCCTTCCGCCCGCAGCAGTTGGGCGGTCTTTTCGCCTTCGGCTTTGAGGATGGCCGATTGTTTGTCGCCTTCGGCGCGCAGGATAGCGGCCTGCTTGTCGCCGGTGGCGACGTTGATCTGGGCTTCACGCGCGCCTTCCGACTCGGTCACCACGGCCCGGCGGATACGCTCGGCCGACATCTGGCGGTTCATCGCATCCAGGATTTCACGTGGCGGGATGATCTCGCGGATTTCAACGTTGGTCACCTTAACGCCCCAGCGTTCGGTGACTTCGTCCAGGCGGGTGCGCAGCATGTTATTGATATGCTCGCGTTCGGAGAGCACATCATCGAGCGGGATGCCGCCGATCACCGCGCGCAGGGTGGTGGTGGCCATACCGGCCGCGGCGGCTTCAAAGTTGCCGACCTGTAGCACGCTCTCGGCCGGATCGAGAATCTTGTAATACCACAAAAAGTCGATCGATATTGAAGCGTTATCCTTGGTGATCGAAGTCTGGTGCGGCACTTCGCGCACTTGCTCGCGCAAGTCAGCCTTGACGCCGCGATCGATGACCGGGATCAGGAAGACGATGCCCGGCCCGCGCGCCCCGATCGAGCGGCCCAAGCGGAAGACCACCAACCGCTGGTATTCTGGGACAACCCGGATGGCGGAAGCAATGAAGGCGACAACGATAAAAACTGCTGCGCCGATCACGCATAAGATGAGAGTGCTGGTTGTATCCATTACGAATCCTCCTGTTCATTAGCTGGTTGAATTGGGGCGACTTCCAGGATGAAGCCATTACGTCCAACCACACGGACTTTTTCGCCCGAGCGGATTTTTCCTGGGCTGCGCGCGCTCCACAGCTCGCTGCCGATTTGGACGGTGCCTTCGTCATGGATCATTGTTTTGGCTTCGCCGATCCCACCGATCAGGGCTTCCAGGTTCTGGTGAGGCGGCGCCCGGCGGGCGTCTATTATTTTATGGGTCATTACCCAGAAGAAACCGGTCATCAGCCCGGAGACCAGCAGAGCCAGGAACGGATTCACTGCCGGCTTCCACCAGGCGTCGCTGGGGAAAAGGAAGGCTGAACCAACCACCAGGGCCAGGATCGACAGCATTAGGATGATGGGTTGGCTTGGCCGGCGCAGCGCCAGGACGAACAGTGCCCCCCCGACTAGCAGGAAGATCAGCGACCACAGGTTGAAGGCCAGGTTATATACTTCCCAGGCCACTACAGCCAGCAAGAGCAGCGCCATGCCTTCCAGGACGCCGGTGCCAGGGCTGAGAATGGCCAGCACGGTCATGACCAGGGTAAAGGTAAGGATCAGGTAGGCGACATTGGGATTGAGCAAGATTTCCATAGCATTTTCCTGAAAGGTCCCTGCAACACTCGGGTTAGTTTCGTATGCCGGGACTAGCCTTTCATGTTCATTATACATCGAGTTGATTGTAAAGGCAATTTTTAGGCGGTCGTGGTATGAT
>CAZAGA010000019.1:0-13295 GCA_964484335.1 uncultured Anaerolineaceae bacterium | reverse complement strand
TTCATTATACATCGAGTTGATTGTAAAGGCAATTTTTAGGCGGTCGTGGTATGATTCGGCACACATCGCCATGAAATTTCAAATCACCCTCGCCCAAATGAATACTCGCCTGGGAAACGTCCAGGCCAACCTGGAAAAACATCTTGCGCTGGCACGCGAAGCACGCCAGCGCGGCGCAGACCTGCTGGTTTTTCCGGAGCTTTCGCTAACCGGCTACGTACTACAGGACCTGGTTTCGAGTGTGGCTCTAAAGCCCACCGCCCAAGATCCGGTCTTTCGGCACCTGCTGCAGGCCAGTCAGGATTTGGACCTGGTGGTCGGTTTTGTCGATGAAGACGCCCGTCACAGGTTTTACATTGCCGGGGCTTATCTCTCCGCTGGAGAGGTCGTCCATGTTCATCACAAAGTATACCTGCCGACCTACGGCTTGTTCGACGAGGGGCGTTTCTTTGCCTGGGGAGATGAGATCCGCGCTTTCGATACTCGCTTTGGGCGGATGGGGTTGCTGATCTGCGAAGATTTCTGGCATGCTTCTCCGCCGCACTTGCTCTGGTTGGACGGCGCCGACTTGCTGCTGTTTACCTCGGCTTCCCCGGGAAGGGGGCTGAACAGCGACAGCCAGCTCGAGTCGGCCCGCTGGGTGGAGCACATCAACCAGGCTTATGCCAGCCTGTTTACCACTTTTGTTGCCCACTCCAACCGGGTTGGGTTTGAAGACGGCCTGAACTTTTGGGGCGGGGCGACGCTGTTCGACCCGAACGGTGAGCTGCTGGCGCAGGGTCCGTATTTTGCTGAGACCCTCACCCAGGCTGAGATCGATCTCAACCAGCTCCACCGTACGCGCGCCCGTTTGCCGCTGCTGCGCGATGAGCGAACTGCCCTGACCCTGAGGGAGCTGAACCGGATCATCCAGAAAGACAACAGGTAAGAATATGGAGATTGACCTTTCCATTCATACCGGGCTGGCCAGGACGATATTAACCAACTTCATCCAAAGTGAAATCAGCCGGGCGGGTTTTTCACGTGGGGTGATCGCCCTGTCTGGTGGGCTGGATTCGGCTGTCTCTTGCTACTTGGCGGCTGAAGCGCTGGGTCCCGAGAACCTGCTGGCAGTGCGCATGCCCTACAAGACTTCCTCAGCCGAATCGCTCGAGCATGCCCAACTGGTCATTGATGCCCTGGGCATTCCCTCCCTGACGATTCCGATTGCGGAAATGGCCGACCCGCTGATCGAGCGCTTCCCGGCGATGAACTCGGTGCGCAAGGGTAACATCATGGCCCGTTTACGCATGATCGTGATTTACGACCAGTCGGAAGAGTTCCATGGCTTGGTAGTGGGCACCGGCAATAAGACTGAGATCCTGCTTGGCTATACCACCCTGTTCGGGGATTCGGCCTGCGCGCTCAACCCGCTGGGTGATCTGTACAAAACCCAGGTACGCCAACTGGCGCGCACCCTGGGTGTGCCGGCGGCGATTATCGACAAACCCCCTACGGCCGATTTGTGGCTGGGCCAAACCGACGAGGGCGAGTTGGGCTTTACTTATGCCGAGGTGGATCAACTCCTGTACCTGCTGGTGGACCAGCGCTACAGCCCAGAAGACTGCGTAGCGGCTGGATTTGGCGATAGTTTCGTCAAGAAGGTGGTCGAGCGGGTTCGCCGCAACCATTTCAAACGCATCCTGCCTCCGATTGCCAAGCTGAGCAACCGCACGATCGGCTACGATTTCCTATACTTGCGAGACTGGGGAACTTAAGTCTTTGAATTTTCGCATTCCCCCTGCCTTACGCCATCGAAAATTCCGCCTGTTATGGATCGGCCTGATGGTCTCGGTTGCTGGGACCCAGATGCAGGCGGCGGCTTTGTTGTGGAATATCCGCGACCTGACCGACCAGCCGATTGCTCTGGGAGGGATTGGACTGGCGCGCATCTTACCGGTAATCTTTTTTTCGTTAATTGGTGGGGCGGTGGCCGATGTCGTCAACCGGCGCAATCTGCTATTTCTCACCCAATCCAGCATGGCGCTCTTGGCGATGGTCCTGGCGCTGCTGGCGTTTGCTGGCCAGGCCTCGCTATGGAGCATTTACCTGCTGACCGCTTTGAACGCGGTGGCAGTTTCGTTCGACCAGCCAGCCCGCCAGGCGTTGGTACCCAACCTGGTCCCTGCCGATGAGCTGCCCAGCGCTTTCAGCCTGACCTCGATTGCCTTTCAGGTCGGCGCAATTGCCGGCCCGGCGGTTGGCGGTTTGATCATTGCTTACCTGGGGATTGGTTATACCTACCTGTTCAATGCCCTATCCTATGGGGCGGTGCTGGTGGCGTTGTTATTAATGGGCTCGGTGCCCCAGCAAGTACTTGGCTCGCGCCGCTCGGCGGTCAGCCTGGCTTCAATCCAGGAAGGCGTTTCGTTCATCCTCAGCCGCCCGATCATCCTGTCGACCATGCTGCTGGATTTTTTTGCCACCTTTTTCTCGTCAGTCAATACCTTGCTGCCGAGCTTTGCGCGCGATGTCCTGCGCATGGGGGCGATCGAGTATGGCTGGTTATCGGCCGCTCAATCGATCGGGGCTGCCACGGCGGCGCTAATTATCTCGCAGCTGGAGGGCATACGCCGCCAGGGGCCGATCTTCCTGGCCTCGGTGGTCGCCTTTGGCCTGGCAACGGTTGCCTTTGGATTTTCGACCAGCTTTATGGCTGCCATGTTAGCTCTGATTTTCATTGGCGCGGCTGATTCGGTCAGTACGATCATCCGCAATACCATCCGCCAGCTCCAAACGCCGGACTATATCCGCGGCCGGATGACCAGCGTGAACCAGATTTTCTTCATGGGCGGGCCGCAGTTGGGCGAGGTAGAGGCTGGCGCGGCGGCGCAGTGGTTAGGCGTGCCAATGGCGATTGTCACTGGAGGGATCGGATGCATCCTTGCGGTGGGTGCGATCCTACGCAAGTGGCCAGTGTTGCTATCTTATGATGGTCACGAGGCGGTCAAGGCTGGCGCCCCAGCGGATTAAGTGTTCTTTTTCAAGAGGTTTTCATAGCCAAGGAGGGTTGTTTGTCCGGCCATAACTGGTTTCAGAATCTTACTGCCCCGCTCCTGGCGGCTGAACTGCAGTATTTTCGTACTCCTCGCCCTGAATGGGAGCGGCTGCTGTTGCGCCTGCGCCAGCTTGGCGCTAACACCATCTCCACCTATGTCATGTGGGGTTGGCATGAGCCGCAAGAAGGTCAGCTTGATTTCCAGGGCTTGTCTTGCCCCGAGCGCGACTTGCTGGGTTTCATCCAACTCGTCCAGGAAATGGGTTTCTGGCTGATTTTGAAGCCCGGCCCATTCATCGACGCTGAAACGCTGGGTGGGGGGATCCCGACCTGGCTGCTGGACCGGCTTCCCGAGGCGCATGCCCGCCGCCCAGATGGCAGCGGCTGGCGCTACCCCGACTCGGACCAGCCGCGGTTGAGCTACTTGCATCCCCTGGCACTAGAGGCCGCCCGGCGCTGGCTGGTCGCCTTCAGCCAGGCGGCCAGCGCCTGGCAGTTCCCGAAAGGCCCAGTGATTGCCTTGCAGCTGGACAATGAAATGCCCGGCGAGGGCTTTCTACCTGGCGACCCGGAGGATAATGGTTATGATTTTCGCTTTCGCGGCGATTTCAACCCGTATTTGACCCAAGAGTTGTGGCCAGAATGGCTACAGGCGCGCCATACTCGGCCAGAAGACATGGCGGCATATTATGGCCGGCCGGCAGTAGATTTCAAGAGCCTGGCTTTCCCCTCTAGTTGGGTTGAGCCGCGCAGCATTGGCGATTTGCGCTTCTGGATGGACTCAGCCCGCTTCATTGATTGGACCCACCAGCGGGTCTTACGGCTGTATGCGGCGGCTCTGCGTGAATCTGGCTGGGGAACGCCCTTCTACCAGAATCTTTTCAGCCCGCCATGGGATACTGGCGGGCTGGCGACCAACCAGGGCGGCCTGGCGCTGGCAGCCGGTTGGCAGGGGCAGAATATCTACCCTGAAGCGGTCCGCACGCCCCTGGTAGAGGCGTACGGTTTCCAGATGGGGTTCGAGGAATACATCCAGCACGCATACTGGCGCGCCCGGCTAGCTAAAAATTACAGCCCGGAGCTGCCCGGCCTGGCCAGCGAAGTGGCCTGCGTGAATGACTTTTTCCTCCAGGCTCTCTTTGCCGGTGGGGTCGAAGCAGCCTGCATCTACCCAGGCGTGCAGAGCAATCCGGAGCCGACTGCGGTGGGCGTCTTTCCACGTTGGGGGATGGAAGCGCCGCTCCGCCCAGATGGCAGCCTGCTGCCGCGCTTTTGGAACGGGCGCAGCTTGTTTGCTTATTTGCAAGCCGGTGGACGCGATTTCGCCCGTAGCCGCCCGGCTGCCGATCTCGTCCTGGGTTATACCCACCTGCCCGAATTGCTCAGCCAATGGTTCTATTGGCCCGAAGCAGTCCAGGCCCGGGATGGAAAAGCAAAACTGCCACAGTTACCTGGAGAGTTGAGTGATTTCCTGCGTGGTGGCAGCAGTGGAGCGCTCAGCCAGGCGCTGGCGCAGCAGATGGTCCAGCGCCAGATCGATTTTGATGTCCTCGACCTGGATTTTGCCGACCCGGCCGCTCTTGATCTGGCCAGGCTGTTCGTCATCCCGGCCACCAGCATGCTAGCGCGCCGTACCCAGCAGCGCCTGGCCGGACTCCTGCGCCAGGGTGGGCGGATTGCCTGGGTGGGCGGCGACCTGCCGGAATATGATGAAACATTGACTGCCTGCGGTGAGCTGCGAAAGGCGGCCGAGGAGACCGGACGGTTGTGGATGCTGGCTGAGTTGCCAGTTAACTGGCCGGAGCGCGTGGTGCAGATGGGTTTCCTGCCTCGCTATGCCTGGTCGGATGCGCTAGAAGGTGTTGATGTTAGTGTGCGCTATGCCGCTGACCAGGTTGTGTTTGTGGCGGTAGCCAACCGCACCCGGACGACTTACGATGGCACTGTCCATTACCTGGATTCCAACCGCCAGATTCAAACCATTAAAATCCGAGTCGGCGGTTTACAGGCCAGCTTTTGCATGCTGAAAGGCGGTCGCCTGCAGCAGGCGCTGCTGAACGGAAGGGATGGGGCGGCGATCGAAGTTGTTGGAGAGCGGTATGCCATCGATCGCGGCCAGGCGGCGTTGTTGGTCTCTGGGCGAGCATTTTTCATCTCGGCTTCCCAGTCGGCGAAAGTTGAGGCCAGCCGGATGGCCGGCTGGGGTAATCCATCGCCCTGGCGGCTGGCGCTGGATGGGCGGCTGCTCCCTTACCCGCAGGTGCAGATCTCGGGTGAAAAGCTGGTAATTGATTATGAAATGGAGGCGGATTCGCTCGAGACCCTGCTGGTGTTGGTCAATCCTGCCCGCCAGCCGGTTGAGCTGCCGCTGCGCCAGACGTTTGACACGCACCTGGCTTACTTGCAGCGGGTGCTGTTTGCAGCGGCCGGTCAGGCGCACGGACTGGCAGCTGCCATCCGGGCCGAGTCGGGCGAGTTTACGCCGGGCGCCGGGTTGGAGTACTTACCCGCTTTTCTGAAGGATGCTGCGCAGCAGTTGGAAGAAGTAGCCAGTGGCCTGGCGCCGAATCCCAGCCAGGCTTTGCTGGCTGAAAGCTATGCGGAGCAGTACAACCGGGCCTTGCTGGCGACCAGTGGGCCGCTTTCGGTGCTGCTGAACGCCCTGCGCAGCCTACGCACCCGTCTGGCTTTAGATCCTTCTCAGTCGCGCCTTCAAGTGATCGAAAAATCCCTGGTGGGAATCCTGGATACCCTGGGACGCCTGGAATAATCTCGTCTTTAGGCAAATTGGTTGTCCAAATGCTCTTGTTGGACAGCCCGTTTTGGTTAGATACTGAGGGATTCCCATTCTTTCAGCAGTTCTTCCAATGCCCCTTCGCAGGCGACATAGTCCTGGCCCAGGCGTTGAACGGCCTGCGGGTCAGGAGGCGGGTTTTCGAGTTGCTGGGAGAGCGCCTGGAGATGGGTCTCGTGAGTCTCGATAGCTGCCTCGACTTCTTTCAATCGGGCCTTGCGGCGGCGTTCCTCGGGGGTGGAGGATGGCTGGCGGAGCCGGGCAACCGAGGTGTCTGGGCGGAGCTTAAGCTCAACTGCGGCTGCTTTTTGGGCTTCCTGGTACAGGCGGTACTGGCTGTAAGTCCCTTCAAAAACCCCCAGGGCGGTCTGCTCCGGATCGATTTCCCAGACCTGGGTGGCTAGGGCATCGATCAAGTAACGATCATGTGAGACGAGTAGGATCGTGCCCTGGTAATCGGCCAGGACTTCCTGGAGGATTTCCTGGGAGGGGATATCCAGGTGGTTGGTCGGCTCGTCCAGCAAGAGCAGGTTGGCCTGGGTCAGCGACAGCTTGGCCAGCGCCAGGCGGCCACGCTCGCCTCCGGATAGCACACCTACTTTTTTGAAGACATCTTCGCTGGTAAATAAAAAGCGAGCCAGCAAGTCGCGGATTTCTCCGGTCAGCAGATTGGGGGCAATGCTTTCGATTTCCTCGACCAACGTCCGCCCCGGCTGTAAACCTTCGTGGGCCTGGGCAAAATAACCGATATGAAGGCTGGCACCTAGAACGGTCTCGCCCGAGAGCGGCGGCATCTGATCCAGGATAGTCTTAAGAAAGGTGGTTTTGCCGGCCCCATTCGGCCCGATAATCGCAGCGCATTCACCCCGCTTTAAGAACAGGTCGGGCGCGCTGAACAGTGGCTTGCCCTCATCCGGATAGCCGATCAACAGGCTGCGCGTGCGCAGCACCAGGTCGCCCGAGCGGTGCGAGGCTTTCAGGTTCAGGTGCAGGTGGGGTGGCCGGTTGGATGGCGGGCGCAGGCTGCGGACGCGCCCTTCCACCTCGGCCACGCTCAGGGTGTGGCTGGTCAGCTCGGCCTGGCTGCTGATCTCGAGCCAATTTTTGCTCTGCAGAGCTTCGACGCCCAGGCTCTGAATGGCTTGAACTTCCCGGCTCAGGCGGCGCAGGCGGCCTTTGGCCTGCAGGGTATTCTGCCCGGAGATGTTGCGCTTAATGTAATCCAATTCCTTGAGCAGGCGGACTTGTTCGGCTTCGAAGGTTTGCAGGCGCAGATCCCAGCGCTCCTGGCGTTGCTGGACATAGGCTGAATAGGTGCCACGATACAGCTCAATCCCCCGGCTGCTCATTTCCCAGATGTGGTCCACGACCTTATCCAGGAAATAGCGATCATGCGAGACGATCAGCACTGCGCCTTGCCATTGGCTCAAATAGCCTTCCAACCACTCCACAGCAGCGATATCCAGGTGGTTGGTCGGCTCATCCAGGATCAGCAGGTCAGGATCGGAGAGCAGCAGGCGGGCCAGGAAGGCGCGGGTGCGCTGGCCGCCGGAAAGCTGGCTGACCGGGCGGGAAAAATCGGCGATGTCGAACCCCAGGCCGGCCAGGGTCTGGCGAATTCGGGTTTCATAGGTATAGCCACCGCGCCGCTCGAAATTGACCTGGACCTGGCCGTAGCGCTCCAGGGCAGCCTCGGCCTGGAGCGGGTCGGACATGCTGGCCTCCAGGCTGGCCAACTCGGCTTCGAGCAGGCGCAGGTCGGCCATCACACCCAGACACTCATCCCACAGCGTGTTTTTGCCGGTCAGGCTGGCCTCCTGCGGCAGGTAGCCGGTCTTCAGCCCGCGCATGCGTTGAAAGGTCCCGCTGGTTGGCTCCTCAATCCCGACCAGGACGCGCAGCAGGGTCGTTTTCCCAATCCCATTCGGGCCGACGATCGCGATGCGAGCGTTGTAGGGGATACTGATTGATACCCCAGAAAAGATATCGCGCTGACCAAAAGACTTGGACAGGCTGCTTACGGTTAGCAGGGACATAAGCTCTGAATCATTCCTTCAAGCCAAATACGCTGATTATACCGTGTTATAATCGCGCCGATCTCACAAGCAAATATCCGCCAGCGGCTGTGAAACCTGCTGGTGGTGAACCAATCGAAAAGGTAAGTTTTTTAATGAGTACTCCAGAACAACCGAAAACCGAAGGCGCTACCGCAACCAGGGGGCTGCGGATCGTCCTTTTGGTAGCATTTAGCATCGCAGCGTTGTTAATCGGCTATCTAACTTTTAACGCCGTGCGCGATTTTGTCAGCGCCTGGCAGATCACCGATTTGCCGGGTGTGGCGGTTAGCGTTGCCACTCCCCAACCTGGCCAGGAGAATGTCGTCACCCAGCCGGACGTACCGCTCCAACCGATTGGTGGCCCAACCCCGGAACCCTGGGATGGGGCCGAACGGGTCAACCTGCTGGTGATGGGCCTGGATTATTCTGACTGGCGCGCGGGGGAAGGCCCGCCGCGCACTGACACGATGATCCTGTTCACGATCGACCCGCTCAACCACACTGCCGGAATGCTCTCTATCCCGCGTGACCTGTGGGTCAATATCCCAGGTTATAACTACGGCCGGATTAACACCGCCTACCAGCTCGGCGAAGCTTATAAGGAAGAGGGCGGCGGCCCGGCCCTGTCGTTGCAGACCGTCGAAGAGTTGATTGGGGTGCCGATCAACTATTACGCCCAGATTGATTTCGACGCGTTCATCCAGTTTATTGATGAAATCGGCGGGGTGCAGGTGGATATTCCTGAGAAGATCAAGGTGGACCCGATCCAGCCTGGTAAGAAAAACAACACCAAAACCCTTCAGCCGGGCATCCAGGTCTTGACCGGTGACCTGGCTCTGGCTTATGCCCGCGCCCGCAAGACGGAAGGTGGCGATTTCGACCGCGCTCAGCGCCAACAACAGGTGATTATGGGGATCCGTGATCAAATCCTGCAGTTCAATCAGTTGCCAACACTGATTGCCAAGTCGGGTGTACTGTATAACCAGCTCTCAAAGGGGGTCAACACTAACCTGACCATTGACCAGTTGGTACGCCTGGCCTGGCTAGCCTCGCAAATTCCAGAAGACCAGATTAAGAAGGGCATCATCGGGCCGCCCGACCAAGTCAGCTTTGCTGTCTCGCCGGATGGGGCCCAGGAGGTGCTGAAGCCGATCACCGAAAAAATTCGTGAGTTGCGCGATGATATTTTCGCCACCGGTCCGGTCAGCCCTGCGGCGACTAACCTGGGCCAGGCCGAACTGCTGGCCAGCGAGGCCGCCCGGGTACGGGTGCTGAATGGCAGCGCTACCACCGGCCTGGCGGCCCAAACAGCGGATTTTCTGAAGACCCAGGGGGTGAGTGTGACTGAAACGGGCAACGCCCAGGTCGCCCCGCTGTCCACTGAAATCACCTTTTATTCTGGTAAGCCCTACACCGTCAAGTTCCTGGTCGAGCTGATGCAGATCAGTCCATTGCGGATCTTCTATGTAAATGACCCAGCCAGCCCGGTGGATATCACGGTCACGCTGGGCAACGATTGGGCAGCGACGAATCCAATGCCGTAACGTTTCAATAGCAGCATGAAGGGGGCAGTGCGCCCCCTTCATGCTAGCTGGCGTTGAATATGTGATGGACAGCCTATCGGGATCGGTCGAGCGAGTCACCTACTATAACGCAGAAAACGGTTATACCGTGCTAAGGCTGCGCCCGGAGCGCAGCCGCACGCCGGGGGTCGATCGAGAGGGGATGATCACTGTGACCGGCAACCTGCCCGAGCTGGCGGTTGGGGAACACTTGCGCCTGAGTGGGAAATGGACCACCCATCCCAAGCATGGCCGCCAATTCCAGGTCGAAGTGTGCGAGCAGACCCTGCCAGCGACGGTATCCGGGATCCGTCGCTACCTGGGTTCGGGCTTGATCAAAGGTATTGGCCCTAAGTTGGCCGAGCGGATCGTGGCGCAGTTCGGCGTTGAAACGTTGAATGTGATTGAGGGCCAGCCCGAACGGTTAAGTGAAGTAGCTGATATCGGCCCGGTGCGATCGCGCCTGATCGCAGCGGCCTGGGAGGAGCAGAAGCAGGTCAAAGAAATTATGCTTTTCCTGCATGGCTACGGGGTCAGCACCAACCTGGCGATCAAAGTCTATAAGCAGTATGGCGACGAGTCGTTGGGCATCGTGCGCAACGATCCATATCGCCTGGCGCGGGATATCTATGGGGTGGGTTTCAAAACCGCCGATAAAATCGCCCGGGCGATGGGCCTGGCGATCGACCATCCCTCCCGTCTGGAAGCGGGGATTGTCTACCTGCTTGGCCAGCAGACCGACGAAGGCCACGTTTATTTTCCCAGCCAGGAGCTGATGGAGCAGGCGGCCGAGCTGCTGGGTATCGAGCCCGGCCTGCTCCCAGCGGCGCTGGAGCGTCTGGCAACTGATCAGCGCATCCGCCGCGAGCAGCTCCCCCTGGATCGTGCCTCTGTCCCGGCCGAAAGCGAGCGGCAAGTGGGCGAGCCCCGCCCGCCCTACCAGCAGCCGGTCGTTTACCTGACCCCGCTCTACCTGGCGGAATTGAGCGTGTCAGAACAACTGCGCGAGCTTGCCAAAGCCTGGCCGACCCGGCTGAGCGACCTGCCGCCGGTCTTTGCAGCGCTCGATGGCGAGCTTTCCGCTGAGCAGCAGGAGGCAGTACGGACTGCGTTGGGCAGCCCATTGAGCGTCTTGACCGGTGGGCCGGGGACCGGCAAAACCACCGCCATTCGGGCCTTGATCGGTGCGCTGGAAGCTGCGCGCAAGCGTTATGCCCTGGCTTCTCCGACCGGCCGGGCCGCCAAGCGGATGTCCCAAGCCACCGGCCGCCCGGCCAGCACCATCCACCGCCTGCTAGGCTTCTCTCCTGGAGAGGGGTTCAAATTCAATGCCAACAATCCCCTCCCCATCGACCTGCTGGTGGTGGACGAGGCCTCAATGCTTGATCTGCTATTAGCCAACCACCTGCTAAAGGCGCTCCATCCCGGCACGCATCTGCTGCTGGTCGGTGATGTCGACCAGCTTCCCTCGGTTGGAGCCGGGGATGTGCTGCGCGATGTGATCAAGAGTCAGATCGCCCCGGTCACCCGCCTGAGCCATATTTTTCGCCAGGCCGCCAGCTCCCACATCATTACCAACGCCCACCGGATCAACCACGGTCAGATGCCCGAATTCCCGGCTGGCAGCGAGTTGGCTGACTTTTACCTGTTTACAATTGAGACGCCCGACGAAGCCGCAGCCTGGGTCCAGGACGTGGTCAGCAGCCGGATTCCACAGAAGTTTGGTTTCCACCCGCGTGATGACATCCAGGTTCTGGCGCCAATGTATCGCGGGCCGGCTGGGGTGGACGCACTCAACAGCCGGCTGCAGGATAACCTGAATCCGCCTTCCTTAATAAAGGCGGAGAAATCGCTATTCGGGACGACCTTCCGCTCGGGTGATAAGCTGATGCAGATCCAGAACAATTATGACAAGGAAGTGTTCAACGGCGACATCGGCATTCTATTGGCAATCAACCCGGTTGACCACAGCCTGAGCGTCGATTTCGAAGGCCGGGCGGTGAGCTATGATTGGAGTGAAGCTGATCAGCTCGTCCTGGCCTACGCCGTCTCCGTTCACAAAGCGCAGGGCTCTGAATTTCCGGTAGTCGTGCTACCGCTGGTCACCTCGCATTACCTGATGCTGCAGCGCAACCTGTTGTATACCGCGGTGACCCGGGCGCGCAAGCTCTGTGTGTTGGTGGGGAGCAAACGAGCGATTGGAATGGCGATTAAAAATGACCGGGTCGCCCACCGCTACACCGCCCTGGATTTACGCTTGAGCCGCTGAGTGCCGGTTGTAGGTTCGGATGGCGGCGAAGACGAAAGCGATCACGACCAGGTCAATAAAAATCGCCCACATTGCCGCGCCTGGGCCGATCTGGTCGAAAAGCTGCCCGGTCAGCCAGGGCAGAAACATCCCTCCGATGCCACCACCCACGAAGAACCAGCTCGTGATCCGCCCGCTGAGTGCCATGCGCTTTTCGGCATAGACCAACATGCTCGGAAACATCGAAGCAGTGGAAAATCCCAACAGGGCAGTTCCGATTCCCAGGGCGGTGAGCGAGGCTGGAAAGGCCAGGACCAGGCCGAGGCTGAGCAAACAGCCAACCAGGTCTCCAGCCAGCATCGTTTGTGGCTTTAAGCGGGAAGCCAGACCAATGCTGACCAGCCGGCCGAGGGTGAATACCCCCCAGTAGAGCGAAGTCAAGTAGGCCGCGCCAGCTGGATCGGCCAGGTCCTTGACGGTGGCGTAAGTGAAGACCCAGCCGCCATAGCTGGTTTCGGCGCCGACATAGAAAATGAAAAACAAGACCATCAAACTCACCAGGCCTGGTTGAGGGACTGTGTTGGGATTGCTCTGGACCGCCGGCGGTGCCTTCGGACTGGGCAGGCGGAAAGCAACCAGGGCGATCGGGAGCATGTACAGGGCGAGCAGCCAGTAGACCCAGTTGATATCATTGGTACGCAGCAGTGCCTGGGCAGCGATAATTGGGGCAATCAACGCGCCGACACCGAAGAAGAAGTGCAGCGCGTTCATAAAAGGCCCGACTTTTTTCTGATGGACCCAGACCAGCATGGTGTTGCCACCAACGTCAATCGCTCCTTCGGCCAGGCCGACGGCGAATAGCAGCAGGGTGACTAGCCACAAGAGCGGTGAGAGCGGAACCAGGGCGATCAGGACGCTCATGGCCAGCAGCAGGATGCCAATCAGCGGGTGGCCGGGCAGCCGGTCATAGGCCCGGCCGCCGCGCAACGAGCCAAGCAGGTAGCCAAAGGCTCGGCCGGTGAAAAGGAAGCTGATCTGGCCCAGGTCAGAGCCGGTATGGGCGGCCAGCCCGGGCAGGGTCGGCCCCAGCGAGGCGGCGGTCATCCCCAGGCCGATGAATATGGCAAAGTAGGCTGCAGTCTGGAAGGATTTAAAACGGGGAGAAGTTATTGGGTTGTGGATAGGTTTGCTTTGCGGGGTAGTGGCCATTGATGAAGCTCTTTTTACTATATTCGTTACTTATTTGAATTCTTCTGGTCCAGGCATTCCAGAGACCAGCCTGGCAGCCTCGCCGTGCAAGTGGGTGAAATTGGCCCACTCGACCAGGCGGAAGCGCAGGCCGTCGGGGGTATGCTCGGCCTCTAGCAGGCTAATCGAGCAGTTATGGTTCTCCCGTCCGAGTTGCAGATCGCCGGCGCTGCCCGGGCATAGGTCGGGCAGGGTGAAGGCGAACAGCCCGCCGTGGCCAACCACCAGCAAATTGCGCCCTTCCTTGCCTGCCAGGATCTGCTTGAGCCCGGTGCGCATCCGGCGGCGCAGGCAGATCCCGTTTTCTCCGCTCGGGAAGCTGGCTTCCAGGTCGCCAGCATGCCAGCGC
>CAZAGA010000018.1:12741-20185 GCA_964484335.1 uncultured Anaerolineaceae bacterium | reverse complement strand
ATTGGTGCGCCGGAATAACCGCCCTGGGCCGCGCCGATCGTCACCTGCAGCCCATCGACGAGCGGCTGCTGCGAGAGCAAGGTGGTGCGCACTTCGCCAGCCTGGTAAGCCAGGCTGACGCCGTCGTCTTCATACAGGGTAAACTCCCCGGCCTCGCCGCTGAAGACGCGCACGATCAGCTCGTCGCGCCGGGAGCCATCCTGGCGCAGCCCGCCCAGCTCCATCGTCTTGGCATCGACGGGCATTAAGGGGATCAGCGCCCCGGCCCGGGCGAAGAGCGGCAGGCGGTAGCGCCCATCCGGGAAGAGCGAGAACGGCCCAAAGGTTTCGCCCGTACTGGTGTAGCGCTCTAAGGTGTGGAAGTCGTACCAGGTCCCTTCCGGCAGGTAAATCGGGCGGGCTTGCTCGCCATAGGTCGTCGAGAAGGCCGCCAGCAGGTCGCGCCCGAGCAGTTTTTGATCGCCCAGCTCACGCACTTGTGGATCGGCCTGGTAGTAGTAGACCAACGGCGGGAAGACCGGCTCACCGGCCAGGTAGGCCCGTTGGCTGAGCGAGTACAGGTAGGGGCTGAGGGCGTAGCGCAGGCGGATATTGGCCAGGTTGCTAGGCAGGTCACCGATCCGGTCGGGGGCGGTTTCCTTGCAGTTGCACAGGTTCTCGGTGTGAGCGCGCACCGGCAGGTCGATCAGGCTGCTGACGGCGAACCAGCGGGTGTACATCTCGTCCAGGTCGCCATCCAAGCCGCCGCGGTGAAAGCCGCCGATATCCGAGCCGAAGTAATCCATCCCCGAAAAGCTCATCTGCATCTGGACGTTCAGGTGGCTGGCCAGGCTGCTCAGGTTGGCGCCGATATCGCCCGACCACATCGCCACACCGTAGCGCTGGCTGCCCGGCGCGCCCGAGCGGGAGAGGATGAACGGCCGTTGGGTGACCCCGTTGCGCTGGTAACCGTCGAAAATGCTCTTGCTCCACAACAGGTTGTACAGGTTGTGGATATCAGCCTGGCGGTTGAGCGGGGCGTAGTCGCCGGTCAGCCCGGCATACCAGGCGTTCGGGTCGTACATCTCTGGCTCGCCCAGGTCGGTCCAATGCCCGACCACCCCGGCCTCGACCAGCGGCTGGCGCTTCCAATCGTGCCAGAAAGCCCCGGCTGCGGGATTGGTCCAATCGAGCATCCCACCCTGGCCCCACCACGGATTGCCGGTCAGGTAGCTGGGTGGGCAAGTGCGGCAGGCACGCGCCAGGTAGCCCTGCTCGGCCAGCTTCTGGTGCTCGGGCAGGCCGCGGCTGATGTAAGACTCCTCGATCAGCATAATCTCCAGCCCGTCTTCTGCTTCGAGCTGGGCGATCTTTCCGGCCGGGTCAGGGAAGTTGTGTAAGTCCCAGCTCAGCGAACCCATCCGGCTGTCGTCCGAATAACCCTGGATGCCGCCGAACCACTGCAGGTCGAGCACGAAGCCATCGACCGGGAAATCGTTCTGGCGCAGGGTGTGCAGCTTGTCTTCCAGCTCAGCCCAGTTGTCGTAGCCGTATTCGGAGATCCACAGCCCGAACATCGCCTTTGGCGGGACAGGCGGACGCCCGACCAGCTCGAGGTAATCCTGGCGCAGGTCGGGCAGGTCGGGGCCGGCCAGCAGGTAAAAGCGCAGCCAACTCCCGCCCAGCTCGGCTTCCCAGGGGCTGTGGCTGAAATCCCAACGTTGGGCGTAGGGGTTATCGGCGAACAGGGCGTAGCTATCCAGCCCCTGGCCGGCGAAATAAGCGATCGGGAACTGGGCATTGCCGACCCCGCCGCCGTTCCAGCCGAGCATGGCGTTGCCAAAGACCGAGCCGGGGACGCGCACCCGCCCGTTCCAATCGCCGTTCGCCTCGCCCGGCCCGCCGAAGGCCTCGCCCAGCCCGTAAACGTGGGTGAAACTCTCTGGGGTCAGGCTGATCCCTTGCCCATCCTGGCCGAGATCCGCCGGGCAGAGCGTGGTCAGGGTTAGCTCGGGCTGGCGGGTGCGGTCGGTCGCGGTCAGGCACAGGTTGGCTGGATCGACCTGCAGGCGCAGAGCGGCGGTCTCGAAGGTGGTCTCATCCGGACGGAGCAACTGACTCGGGCCGGGGTAATCGTGCCTGGCGATCATCGGCGAAGTATGCAGCGGCTGGCCCAGGTCGGTGGCGGTTTCAAGGCCCGAGTATTCGAAGTGGAGCAGGTCGTCATCCAGGAACTCGACGATCAGGTAGTTGGCGCCGAGCGAGAACTTGACCCGCCCGGAGGGATCCTGGGTGATTTCGGGCGTGGCCAGGGGCATGCCAGCCGCGCCGCCGGCCAGCCCCGGCGCGCAGGTCAGAGTTTGCGGCGAGCCATCCAGGTCGACCCAGGCCTCCCCGGCCGGGTCAAAGGCCTGGACGACGACCTGGTGCGGCTGGTTGGGGGTGATCAGGCCCGCCAGGCTGAAGTCGAAGGCGCAGGTTCCAGCGGCGCAGCGCTTGAAAGCCCCCAAATCGAGGCGGTACTGGTCGGCGGCGGCCTGGGCGACCTCGACCCCATCGGCCAGGACGCGCACCAGCAGGTCTTGTTCGGGATCGTTGGCGTTGGCCGCCCAACCGTAAGCCCGGCATTCGGCGGCCTTGACCCGCTCGGCAGCGCCGTTGTGCTCGCCGCGCAGCTCGAGCGGAATGGACGCGGTGGGGCTGGGCAGGGCGGGCGAGGGGGCAGCCGTAGCAGGCAGGGGAAGGCTTGGGTTGGCGGTTGGCCGGGCCTTGGGGGTGCAGGCGGCCAGGACAAGCAGGGCAAAGAGCAGATGCAGCAGGCGGAAATTGCGCATTGTAACCCTCATTGATCATCCCGGGTCAGGGCGCTCTGCGCCGTGACCGCATGGAATCGAGTATACTTGATTTTACTCCCCCTCTGCTTGGATTGGGCAACAGGCTTTACCAAATGGACAAAATCGACCTTTTCGTAGAAACGGGTAAGAAACACACTTTCGCCGGGGCGATCGACTGGCCGGGTTGGTGCCGCAGTGGGCCGGACGAAGCCGGCGCGCTGGCCGGGCTGTTGGCGGCTGCGCCGCGCTACGCCGCCGCCCTGGCGACCAGCGGGATCGACTTTCCACTTCCCCCCGGTCTGGACGCCTTCCAGGTGGTCGAGCGCTTGCCAGGCGATGCCAACACCGACTTTGGCGTCGCGGCAAAAGTCCTCAGCAGCGACGCCCGGCCGGTGGACGAGGCCGAGCTGGCGCGCTACCAGGCCATGCTACAGGCCTTCTGGCAGGCTTTCGACGCTGCCGCGGCGGCCGCGCTGGGAAAGACACTGCGCACCGGCCCGCGCGGCGGTGGGCGAGTCCTGGAAAAAATTATCTCCCATGTAAACGAAGCAGACCTGGCCTACCTGGCGCCGCTGGGCTGTAAATATCGCCCGCCGGAAGCAGCCAGCCCGGCAGAGCAAGTCGCCCAGTTGCGCGCCCAGGCCTTGAGCGCCCTGGCCGCTTCGGCGCGTGGCGAATACCCGGCCTTTGGCCCGCGCGGCGGCGCCCGCTGGACAGCGCGCTACTACGTTCGCCGGGTCGCCTGGCACCTGCTTGACCACGCCTGGGAGATCGAGGCGCGCAGCCTGGCATTCTGATGCCAGCCAACAACTGATTCAGATCAGGAGGCCTTATGGAGCTTGGATTTGAACTTGAATTAGCCGGCCGGCTAATCCTGGCAGCCGTGCTTGGCTTTGTCATCGGGATCGAGCGGCGGCGCACCGGTCACCCGGCCGGCGACCGGACCTTTGCCCTGACCGCCCTGGGCGCGGCGCTGTTCGCCGAAGTCTCGCTGTTCGCCTTTCCGGGCGGCGATTCGCGCATCGCCGCCGGCGTGGTCACCGGGCTGGGCTTCCTGGGGGCGGGGATGATTCTGAAAAGCGAGGGCATGGAAATTCGCGGCCTGACCACTGCAGCCGGGATCTGGTCTGTCGGGGCAGTCGGGCTGGCGGCCGGGATGGGCGCCTACTTCCTGGCGATTGCCGGGGCACTGCTGGTGCTGCTTCTACTGGCAATGGAGAGCGTATTTCACATTGACCAGCGCATCAAGCCGCGGAAATAACTATTCCAATAAAAATAACCAAACCCTAACCAGACGATAAACTTCGCTGATGGCGTGTACTGCTTCAAGCTGGTGCACAGCGAAGATCGCCTGGTGCAGATCTTGCACCTGCCACACAGCCACGAGCTAGAGAAATTGCTGCGCGAAGAGCAGCGCCTGTTTGTGCCGATGCAGTATGGATTCGCGGATCCAGACCGTTTATGGGATGATTGACAGCTGGTCAACCGGCACGTTCAGCTCGACCAGCTCGGCGAAGACCCAGCCTTGCAGACCATCCGGGCTGATCACACTCAACCAGGTGCGCTCGGCGTTTACACCCAGGACCTGGATCTGCTGACCGCGTACCAGGCCGCCCAACACGACGTCCTCGGTTGACGGCCCGCCGCGCAGGCGGGCGTTTTTCAATACCTTTGCTTCGGGTTGCGGGGTCGGGGTGGGGGTCGGCTCGGGGGTTAGTGTGGCGGTCGGACTGGCCAGGGCCTGGGCCCGGGCGGCCAGGTCGACGACTGGCGTGGCCGGGACTTCGAGCGCGCTGGTCACCCACTCGACTAAAGCGCTGTATTCGACCCGGGCATGCAGGCGGGGTAATTCTTGAATCCCAAGCGGCGCGCAAAGCGGCGGCGTCCCGACCAGCGTCCCGCTGGCCAATAGCTCACCGTTGTCCGCCTGGACCAGGCGGACGTCGATTTCTTCCTGAATGCGTTTAATTTTGATCCCGCCGCCGTACGTGCAGGTCTCCAGGACAGTCTGGCGGACCGGCCCGGCGCAGGCCACCAACCCGACTTCATCCAGGCTGGCCGGCCTCCAGGCGCGCTGGGCTTCTTCGGTCCAGCCGATCGCCTGGCCCTGCTCGCCAAGCACCACCAGGTGCTCCAGGCTGAGCGCCGGAGCAGCCAGCCCGGCGCGTACCGAAAGGTGGGCCTGCCCATCGAGCTGCCCTTGCGCGGCCAGGCCAACCCGCCCGCTGAGCGCGCCACCCTGGCAGACGGTTGAGACATCGAGCCCCAGGCTGCTGCGCGGGCAGAGCTGGCGGGCCGAGCGGATGGTCAGGAAGCTGGCCAGGCTGAGCCCGGCGACGGTGAACAGCAAGCTGGCAGCCACGACCAGCCCGCCGGGGATACTCTTCTCTAAGAATTGTTGATTAACCAGGGAAAGCAATAACAAAAGCAGCCCGGCCAGGAGCACGCCGCCCAAGAAAATCGCGGCAACTGCTCGCCAGGTCTGCTCGCTGCATAGGCCCAGGCGCACCTGGCCCATCGCGACTGCTCCCACCCCCACCACCGCCGATACCAGCAAGAGCACGAACAAGATCGCTGTCAGGCAAGAACGCATAATAACAAAATAATCCGGCGATCCTTTCGAACGGATTGTTTGGGCGATATGGGGGCGGCGTTAGGTAATTATAATAAAATCGGGATAAATAACGCCTGACAAATAGCGGATGAAATCATTACAAGATTCAACTATCGTTCAGTCGGCGTTTGAAGACACAAAAATAATCCTGGCTGTAGATGCGGTGGTCGCCCGGGAAGAACACCTGGCCCTGGGCGTTAGTCCCGCCGACCGGTTCCATGTGGACCAGCTCCCAACCTTCAGAGCCCCAACGGTTGAGCAGCGGCGCCAGGCTCTGCACCGGGTGGGCCGGCAGGTCGATCCAGTCCGGCCAGTTCCTGCGGATCAGATCGCGCGCCCCGCCGATCTCAAGATCGGCGGTCAGGATCAAGGGCATGTATTCCCACTTCGCCACGGTTTACTCCCCCCTTGGGCTGGTCTTCATTTCAGATCGTCCAGGCGCGGCCGGAGCAGGATCAAGAGCACCAGCAGCGAGACCACCCCGATCCCCAGGCTGAGCCAGGGGATGCCGCTGAGCAGGTGGGCGTAGGTTCGCCACAACATCACCCCCAGGCCGACCAGGGTAGCGAAGATGAACAGCCATAGCCCGGAGCGCTTCCAGCGCAGGATCAACCAGGCGCCAATCACGCTGACCAAGCCGACCAGGGTCATGGCGACGGCGTACGACATCCAGCCGGTGGTGCGCTCGAGCGGGAAGAGGATCGCCAGGAAAGAAAGCAAGCCAGAAATGGCGTTTAAGACGATGATCATGAACAACCAGATGGTGAGCAGGATTCCCCGCTCGGGCGTTTCACGCTGCATGCAGCTCTCCTCGGGTAAGATGGTGTGGTACCGACTTGCAAAGAAAAAGGAGCGGCGAACCCCATTTCTTCAAATAAAATTTTAAATCAGGCAAACGTGCAAATTTTTACGGATTATTTATAGCACAAGTGGGACAATGCAACAAGGGGAAATTTTGGACATCAAAAAAAGGGTGGGACAAAACGCCCCACCCTTTTTTTGATTGTGCCGTTTACTCGATTAGCTTTGCGCCGCAGTACGGGCAGGCCACCCAGCCCTCCTGCACCTGGCGGGTACAATTCGGGCAGGCATGCTCGGCGACCGGCTCGACCGGGGTAACCACGGCCGGTGCGACGGGCGCAACCGGCGCAGCGCTGGCTGCGGCAGGAGCGGGCTGGTTGCGCCGGCGGGCGCCGTTGATGATCAAGACCACTGCCAGGATGAGCAGCGCGAGCAACCCAAGCGGGATCAGCCAGCCCAGGAACATCCCGCCCATCCCAAAGCTGCGCCAGATGCCGCCGCCATGGAACGGCATGTAGTGGTCAAACGGCATGATCCGGCCAGGGGTCCAATCCGGCAGGGCGCGGAATTCGCCTTCGAACAGGCCAGCGCCGCCGGCCCGGCGGAAGACGAAATAGCTAACCACTGCGCCGATCGCCGGCACCGCAAGGCAGAGCAGCACGACAAATACGCCCAGGATTATCCATCCGATATTCGATTTCATAGTACTTCCTCCAAAGATTTCCTTTGTGCAAATGTTGGCGACTTCGTCGCCAACATTTGCACATGAATGCGCTTTATTAAAGATACCATCCTTTGCCTCGGAAATGGTGAAGAAATTGTAAAGAAAATCCTATAAGTTCAAACAAGCCTCGGCGGCCAGCCAGAACAACCCTGAGCGGACATCCTGGCGCGACTGCCAGGCGCGATGATCCCACTGCTCGCCGCTCAGATCATCGCCGCCATAGACCACCTGGCCAAGGGTGACGCCACGGAACTCGGCTACCGCCAGTAGTGCGGCGGCTTCCATCTCGACCACCAGGCAGCCTTCCGCACGCCGGGCAGCGATCAAGTCTGGCGTCTCCCGGTAAGGGGCGTCGGTGGTCCAGGTCTTTCCCAGGCGATAGGGTAAGCCAGCCCTTTCGAGGGCGGCTTTCAGAGCCGCCACCCCCGCATCCGGGGCGCGGACCTCCCGCCCGGCTGGCAGGTAATGGTACGAAACACCCTCGTCGCGCAG
>CAZAGA010000018.1:8586-12641 GCA_964484335.1 uncultured Anaerolineaceae bacterium | reverse complement strand
GCGCAGTCTAAGCCGAAGCTTTGAACACATCCGATTTCGGATCCCAGAAGTCGCCGGTCAAACCCAGGTCGGCGAAGATCTGCCGCATCTCGTCGGGCTGTGGGCGGCGGGATTTGGCTTGCAAGCGCGTGGCATACCAGGTCGTCGCCAGCGTCCAGAGCTGGGCAATCGTTACCCGCGGGCGCAGGGGATAGCCGCGCTGCGCGCACCAGGCTCGAACGGACTCTTCCGACCGGAAGAAGAGCATATTGCTTCAGGTGAAGACAATGTCGTCCCACCACTGCGCCGCCGGCACCAGGCAGTGGAACAGCCAGGAAGATGGCTGCGGACCGTCCCGGTCGACCGGCAGGGTAAAAGGCTGAGCGGTTTGGGCACACTCTGAAAGGACCGTACCCGGACCTCCCAGGGCGGCGACCACGCCGAGGGCATCCCAGGCACAGTTGGCGAAGTAGAGTTTGCCGCCGGCCTCAATGCGATGTTGGGTCGGCACCCCCGAGAAAGGCGGCGCCATGCGGATCGACTCACCATCTGGTTCTAGGACGAGCACGCGCTGGGCGCGCAGGCGGGCATAGGCCTCCCGCAGGCTGCCTGCCTCTGCCCCCACCCGCTCAGCCACCTCGACCAGCAAAGGCGGCTGCCCGGTTTCAGCAAAATGATGGTAGATCGCCAGCTTGGTTTGGGTATCAAGGTCCATCCGTCACTGCCTGCTTTCTGCGCCTGGCGTCATCAAATCCGGAGCGAAGCGCCATCCCGGGGCACCCGCCTCGGTTAATCTCCGCCTGGCAGCTCTTGGAGCAGCTGCTTGAGTTGAATAAAGAACCCCTGGCGGATCTTTTCTATTTTCAAGGCCTCCTGGTGATCGAGGATCGCCCGGTCTTCACATTTAAATCGCTCTGGCTCAACCTGCAAGACGTAAGAATTGACCTGCCTGACCCAAAACCACTCTGCAGTCCCCCACTGGATGTTATCCGGGTCAGCCTGCGGAATTCCTTTCAGCGCATTAAATAACTTCCTTCCCAAAGCGCTGTTTTCAATGCAGAAGGCGATGTAAGCGATCCGGTACTCCACCCTGGCGACCGGTCCGGTCTGCGGCAAGGGTTCCAGGTTATATAGATCGTTCTGAGCGCCGTGGAGGAAATGTCCATAGCAGCACTGGAGCGTGAAACAATATGGAAGCCGGTTGAACCCCTGGATCAGCTCGATAATCGGTCGATCGATCATCGAATCCTGGAAACCCGCCAGAGTTTTCTGCCGTTGGGCCAGGTAATCCGGGTTTACCACCCAGTCTCTCGGCTCGGTGAAGGTTTCCATTAGAAATCAATCCAGCCTTATCTGCCGAGGATCTGGCTTTTTTTATACTGAATGATCGCAACGATCAATTTTTCGGGGATGGGCTGATCGTTGGGGAGCTGCACCGAGGCCTTGCCAACTTTATAGCCAGCTAATTCGGCTGAGAAATGCTCCAGGACCCCGTTGCCGGTGTAAAACCCGACGAAGTTCTTGTAGCCGGCGATCATAATCTGCTTGTCTCGCTTACCGCCTTTCACCAGGGCATACGCCAGGATGTCGTAATTGATCAGCTCGATCGCTTCAGGTACGGTTTTCAGAATGATCGCCCGCAATTCCAGCAGCGCCCGGCGGGTCTCGGCAGGTTGGCTTTCCAGGTATTCGTCCACCGAATTGTATTTATATTCTGGGCTCATGGGCTACCTCACCTCTGCAGTTGATTCTGCCATTAATTCGAGCGGGTTGCAATACGGACACACCTGTGTGAAGTCTTGTGAGCATACCTCGATGACCTTTCGGTTCAATCAAGTATCTTCCAGAAAGAATCCTTGCGAATGATCTTTCCCTGAGCGAACTCGAGCAGGTCTACACCTCGCACTTCAATGTGTTGCCCTGTGGGAGATGTGCCAGTCAAAGTCCATTCTGAGACTCCGAAATTACCACAAATCCAGTGCTGATCCTGTCCATAATGCACATCCGGGATGCCTTCAAATCGTTTTGCTAACCCGGCTTGAACCTCTTTCTTCCCAACATATCGATCCCCACGAGGCTTGGAGCCTCTGGGCATGTAGAAGACACAACCTTCTGCGAAATAGTCCATGATGGCATCGAGATCATGGCGGTTGAATGCTTCCAAGAATCCCTTCAACAGTTCGATGGTCACTTGCTCGGACATTGGAACCTCCGTTATGCGAAATCGGATTGCCAAAGAATGAGCCAGCAAATGGTTTTAGTTACCTGCCCTGGGTCAGGGACGACGGAGCCGTTGTAATAAAGAAACCGTCAAGCACCATTATCACGACAAGTATACTCTGAATTGGCAGGTTTAGAGGCCGAACAAGCAACAGAGACGCGCATCGTCGTAGTGACCAGAGGATTGCGCGGCACACTACTTATCACCAGCGACGATCACCAAGGTTTGAAGGCTACTCGGGTGGCTGTTTTTAGGGGCGTGCCCTGGCACCGCTGCCAGTTCTATTAATTTATTGAATAAGCTAGCCGATGCTGACCTGCCCGACCCAACCCGGAGCAGAATCCGTTTCCTGCCCAAGGAGCATGCTCAAATGGGCGGCGTGCTCCTGGACGTGCCGCATGGTATAGAGGAGCAGCTCGGCGACGGTTTTGACGCGCCAGTTACTTCGCACTCGCTGAAGCTCGTTTTCATCGCTGATGTTTTCGATCTGTGTGCGACACTTGACGCGCGCATATTCCAGATAAGTGAGCAGCTCTTCCTTGGTGTAAACCCTTTCAGGAGCTGCACCGTCCATATCAAGCTCGGAGATGGTAAATGGAGGGGGTGGAGTAAATGTTTCTGCGGATTCAGAGCAATAATAATCGAGCCAAAAAATTGCATGGAAGGCAACATACCAAAATTCAGTAAACTCGGGCCGTCCATGCGGATCACGCCACAGACGGGCTTGCCAGAGCTCATCCGGACAGGCCTTCAAAGCAGTTTCCAGCGTCTCAATCGCGGCACCGAATTGGTGCCAAAGGATTTCCTTCCAAAGTGGGTTCATCTCGTCTCCTTGGCAGATGGGTCACGGGAACGTGCGCTCGAAGAAACCGGGTATTTCAATTGACGTACGCGGGCTACGCCAGGAATCAGTCGCGCCGCGCCGCCGCGCCGGCTTGGATGAAGGATCAGGCCTCACCGTCCGAGCCTGTCTGGGCAGGATCAGGACTCCGGATCAAAACCGATCTCGCGGACCTCTTGGGCGCATCGACACGCCTGGGCGAACCGAGCAGCCCAGACGAGCGCCTGCTTGCGCGTGGGGACTTCGATGATCGCGAACCCGCCGATGACCGCCTTGGTCTCCGGCATGGGGCCCGCGGAGATCGTCCCGTCGGTCGCCACGATGCTCGCCTGTTGGCGGAGGACCCCGGCGCCGAAGATCCAGACCCTCGCGGCCTTGGCCTCCCGGACCACAGTGTGCGACGATTCGCCCACCGCCGGAAAGTCCGCCTCGGGAATGTGATCCATCGCGCCGTCGTCGAACGAGATGAGGTAGCGGGGCATGGTCTTGCTCCTTCTTTCGGCCAGTGAGGCCTGACGATTTTATGGTTTTGTTCCAGTATTGTACCGAATTTCTCGCCCATTGTGCGAAATTCAAGGCCCCCCTGGTGACCATGGCGCACCCCGCCAGGAGGACTTCATGAACGCGCGCAGGGCGTGCGCAGAACGCTGGAAGCTGGACGTACCATCGCAGAGCGATGGCGCGAGAGGCCCCACCTGGTTGCGGCGCTCCGCACCAAGAGTACCACCTGACCCGGCGCAGAACGGGCGCGGAGCGCCAAGAGCCGGACGTGCCACCGCAGAGCGATGGCACGAGAGGAATCACTGCTCCTCAGGCGCTGGCGCCGCTATAGCGCTTCACCCCGGCCCGCCAGATGCGCGTCGAGAGCCAGAAGGCGGTCGCACCGATCGCCAGGTAGAGCAGCACCTGCAGCCCGCTCAGCTCGCCACGCAGCGCCTGGAGCGGCACGGTCGTCGCCACCGCCACCGGGACGATGAAGGTGACGATCATGCGCAGCCAGGGCGGGTAGACCGT
>CAZAGA010000018.1:0-8486 GCA_964484335.1 uncultured Anaerolineaceae bacterium | reverse complement strand
AAGCTGACCATGAACTGGCTGCTGGCCGGGTAAAGCAAGGTGTAATCGAGCGAGCCATCGCGCACGCTGGCGTTGAATTTCTCGGTGTTTGGCCAGATCAGGGCTGCCATCAGGGCGTTGACCAGGCGGAAGACGCCCAAGAGCGCCACCAGCTCGCCCGGCCCCCAGCCGCCCAGGGTCTCGGTATTGCTGAAGATGATCGTCAGGCTGAGCAGCTCCCAGCCCAGCCAGAACAGGCTGAGCAGGATGTTAATCCAGGTATCGACCCGGTAAGCCAGGCTCATTTGCAAATTGATCTTCAACAGGGTGACCAGCAGCTTGAGGGTATGCATCTCAAGCTCCGACCGCCGAAAAGCGTTTCACCCCTGCCCGCCAAACCAGCCGGAAAGCCAGCAGCCAGACCAGCAGCCAGAAGCCGCCCAGCAGGAAGTTGGTCGCGATCTGGCCTGGCGAGAGCTGGCCGAGCACCAGTTGGATGGGGAAGTAGAGTACCAGTTGGAAGGGCAAAAAGCTGGCGATCTGCTGGATCAGCGGTGGCATCAGGCTGAGCGGCACGAAAGCGCCCGAGAACAGGACGTGCAGCGCGCCGTAAAACTCCATCAGCGAGTAAATCCGGGTCGTCCAGAAGGCCAGGCAGGTGATCGCCGCGCCGGATAGGAAGCTGATTGCGAAGCCGATGACCACCGCCGGGAGCGCCAGGAGCAGGTTGGCCAGGCTGATCGAGGGGTAATCGGCCCCGAAGAGCAGGTACAGCGCCCCCCAGATCGGCGCCAGCACCAGCAGGTTCATCAGCTTCATCGACAGGTTGGTCATCAGAGTGTTGGTCAACAGCGGGTGGACCGGGCGGAGCAGCTCGCCGGCCAGGGTGCCATCTTGAATTTTATAGGCGAACAGGTGGATGGTGATATCGCTGGTGAGCTGGTCGACCACCAGCAGGGTCAGGTAGTAGAGCACGAAATCGTTGGCGGTCAGGCCGCGCACGCTGCCTTGCGAGCGGGCGATCGAAGTCCACACCGCCAGGTAAACGATCGGGGCGACCAGCCAGTAGAACAGGTACATCAGGTAGTTGGCGCGGTACTGCCATTGCTCAGCCCAGTTGACCTGCCAGAAACGACGGTAGATGCGCAGCATAGCAGCGATGATACCACAGGAGCGCGCTAAGGGGCCGGCTGGGTTGGGAGCACGCAACGAAAACCGATCACCCGGTCACCCTGCTCGGGAGCCAACCAGCCCCGGAAAGCGGAGCGCAAATTTTCGAAGATGGAATTCCACGCGCCGCCGCGCACGACGCGCGCTTCGCCGATCCCGGGCCCAGGCGGGTTGATCTCCGGAGACCTGCTGTAATAGGTGAAGCTGTACCAATCGCCGACCCACTCCCAGGCATTACCGGCCATATCCAGCGCGCCGAATAGACTAGCGCCGGCCGGGTAGCTGCCCACCGGAGCCGTCCGGGCATAGCCGTCATCGGATTGGCTGTCTTTGTGGTCAAGCTCGCAGTTGACGTCGCAGTAGTTGGCCCGGCTGCCATCGAAGCGGCTTCCCCACGGGTAGGTGCGCTGATCGAGGCCGCGTGCTGCCTTCTCCCATTCCGCCTCGGTCGGCAACCGTCCCCCAGCCCAGGCGCAGTAGGCTTGCGCGTCGTCCCAACTGACGCACACCACCGGGTGATCGGCCATTTCTTCATCGGCGTAAGTCTGATCCTCGGCTTTGCACAGCGCCGGCGCGCGGTGGCCGGTAGCCTCGACGAAGGCACGGTACTGGGCGTTGGTCACCTCGGTGCGATCGATCCAATAGCCATCCAGGCTGACCCGGTGCGGCGGGGCCTCTTCATCGCTGCCGATACCGAGCAGGTTGCCCATGATGAAATCGCCAGCCGGCACGAAGACCATTGCCATGCCATCCTGATTGCGCAGCGCCACCTGGGGCGTCGGGGTTGGCGTGGGGGTTGGGGTTGGAGGGGAAGTCGGCACGGCTGTCCGGGTGGGCGTCGTCGGGGAGGCAGCAAGGCTGGTCTGGGTAGGTGTGGAGGTAGCGCCCGGCGATTGGGAAGGTAAAACGGTCGCCGCCTGGGTTGGAGCGGCAGCCGAAGTCCCGGCAGCCGGGGCACGCCCGCAGGCAACGAGGGTCAGAGCGAGAAGGATCAGGAGGATCGTACGGTTCATGATTGCATTTAATTATAGCGTAGGGGTGGGTTAACGGATATACCGGAGGAGGAATCCGGCATACCGTGGTGCACCGAATCCGAATCTGGCCATCCCCCGAAGACCCGCCCGGGAATGGCAATGCCCATCGAATCCCGCGATGAGTCGCCCCTACACGTGCCTGATCCGTATTTATCTGCCAAGATCCGCGTCGATCTGCGGTAAAGTCTTTTGAATAAAATGCCCCACTTCAGGGCGACCCGCCCTGAAGTGGGGCAGGTTTTCCTTTTGTGGCAGCCTGGTTTCGTTATCCCGGCCTTGGGATGCACAATTGGCGTGCCTATCCACGTTAACCTGCCCCTACAACGGAAAACCCGCCAATCCCTGCTGTAAATTTATAGTATAGTAGAAATCAGTACGGAAATCCGGGTTCAATGGTTACGGAGGAATAGCATGGCCCAAAAAGATCCTTATCGTTCGTATAACTTCAAACTTGAACTCAACGGTCGCGCGGAAGGTCATTTCACCGAGTGCAGCGGTTTGAGCGTAAAAATCGAATCTATTCCCTACCGCGAGGCGGGCAATCACCAGGTTGTCCGCCATATCCCCGGCCCGGTGGAATATGCTGCGGTGACTTTGAAGTACGGGGTGACCCAATCGCGCGAACTCTGGGACTGGTTGATTAAAACCGCCGAGGGTACTGTGGAGCGGCGCAATGTCTCGATTTTGCAGCTTGACAGCCAGGGTGATAATGTAGTGATGCGCTGGAACCTGGTCGACGCCTGGCCCTCCGAATGGCAGGGCGCGGCCTTGAATGCCAGCGGGAAGGCTTTAGCGATTGAATCGCTGACTCTGGTCTACGACAGCCTGGAGCGAGCATGATTCCAGAGCAGAAATGAGACTACCCACTTCTGTTCATGAAAGGGGCGAAAATGGCTGCCATTAAACGAATAGCAATCAATAAACGAACCCTGATCAAAAAATCAATCTATTTAGTCGGGGTCTTCTCTTTAACAACAATTGCCCTATTAATTGCTAACCTCATCGATGGTGACTTATTTATGGGGTGGGGATTTGGGCTTTTGGCTGTACCTGTATTTCCTTTTTTTCAGGCTTTCCTTGCGCTCCCAACAACCTTATTTGGTGAAATGAAAGGCAAGCGCGCTGGGTGGATAGCCTGGCTCTTGACGACATCGGTTCTGATTGTTGGGGGCGTAGTTTTAATTTTTTCCAGATGGCAACCGATTGCTCAGCATTTGGATAACATGATGTTTTATATCGTCTGGTTTGTTGTCCCACAGGCGGCGACCTATCATTTGTCACCAGACCGTCCTTTATATCGACCACTGGTTGCGGCAGGTTTAGGATTAGGCGCCACACTCCTTTGGTTTATCGTGGCTATCTTGACCGGCTCTACCCCAGACTGACAAAGGTGTTGTTCAGATATACCCAAATCCAGGCTGATTGAAACCTCCCCGCAGCTAACACCAGACGTTAGGAGCGAACCTCCAAGATCGGTTAACGCTCCTCCAGCAACGAAATATAGGTAGACATTCGATGAAAATATTAGAGACCCAGAGACTCATTTTACGCCGCCAAACCTTGAGCGACCTCGATGACTTGTTTGCGCTCTATTGCGACCCGGAGATCGTAAAATATATCCCAGACGCGCCTCGAAATTATGAGGAAACCCGCGAAGAACTTGAGTGGCATATGAATGGCCACCCAAGACATCCTGAGTACGGACTTTGGGCAACGATTCACAAGGAAACTGGCAAGTTCATTGGCCGGTGCGGCCTGCTCCCCTGGACGATCGATGGACAAGACGAAGTTGAGGTGGCCTATCTGATCAGCAAGGCCTATTGGGGGCAAGGTTTGGGGACAGAAGCAGCCCAAGCGATCCTCGATTACGGTTTTAATCAGTTAAATTTGACCCGCCTGGTATGCCTGATTGATCAAGACAACCTGGCTTCGATTAAGGTAGCAGAAAAAATTGGCATGGCATTTGAGAAAGCATCCGAAGACGAGATCGGACCATTCTGGTTGTATTCAAGAAATAAATCGGCTGACCCAAGGACGAGTAACGCTTCCACACCTGGCGGCTAACCAGACGCGCAGTTGAAGGGCGGCCTTCCGCCTTTCCCAGTTGAACCTCTATGCGCAACCGGCCCGTTTTCCAACCCAATCCTTCCCCCACCCAGGATCAAAACCCTGGCCCAGGGGGCTGCCTGTGGGCGATCCTGATCACCGCTGGCGGTTATTTCGTGTTCAGGGCGATCAACCGGGTGCTGGCGGGAGAGGCGAGCAGCGCTGATCAAAGGGTTTGTTATGGTGCATTGTTGGGTCTCGTGATGCTGATGCTCCTGGCGCACCGGCAGGAGCGGCGCGAGAAAGAGCAACGCCGCGCGGCCAAAGAAGCCTGGAAGCGGGCCTGCCAAAGCGCCGAGGTCGCGATCCTCAACCGGAGCTATTCCCCCAGCAGCACCTGGGAGGATGAGTATGGCTTTCATTGGTCGCGGGAGAGCTGTCGCCTGGAACTTGCGCCAACCGCTGAGCAACAGGCGCTCTACCCCAACCTGCCCACGGTGAGTGTCACGGTGTATTCAAACACCTATGCGAAACTGCGCGATCGAGAGCGGACGCGGATTTATTACCAGCCGCAGGCGCCGATGACGTTCCTGCTGGAAGAAGAATTGGACGAAAATCCATGAGCGACCAATCCTCATCCGACGACCCGCCCGGCTCTAGCGAGCTTCAACCGCGCTATCCGGAAGGCTATTGGGACAGCGGCCAGGAATACCTGCGGACCTGTTTCATCCTGCAGCACAACCCGGATTACCTGGAGTTCCTGGTACGGCAGGTTTGGAAACTTGACCAGCCCTGCCGCCTGGTCGAGTTCGGCTGCGGCGCCGGAAAGATGGGCCTGCAGATGCTGCCCTTGCTCCCCCCGGGCAGCAGCTATACCGGGATTGACCAATCGGCCGAGCTCATTTCAGGCGGCCGTCAGGTTTGGGCGACCACGCCCTGGCCGGCCGAGTTCCAGCAGGGCAGCATCTACGCAACCCCCTTCGCCGACCAATCCTTTGATGTCAGCCTGGCCCATACGGTGCTGATGCACGTGCCCCACCCGGAGCAAGCCATCCAGGAAATGATCCGGGTAACCCGGCCAGGTGGCTGGGTAATCGCCTGCGAGGCGAACCGCAACGCACACACGGCAATGCTGCACATCGAGGAAACCAACCACCAGGAGACCGCGCCGTTGGAATTGTTCCAGGCGATCAACCGGGAAATCCGCCGGCGGACCGGGGTTGACCACAATAACGGCGCAAAGCTGCCGGTGCTGATGTACAAAGCCGGCTTACGCCAGGTCCAGGTCCGGGTCTCCGATGCCGCCCGCTTCCTTTACCCGCCACTGGATAACGAGGACAAACGCAGGCTCTTCCAGGCCATCTGTGACGAAGGGTACGGGCAAGCCCAGCCCACCGCCGAACAGCGCGCCCGCTGGAAAGCCAACCTGGTGAGCCTGGGGATCTCTGAACAAGCAGCCGAGGCGGAGATCGATCGAGAGATCGAAGAAGACTTCCTGAACAAAGGCCCAGGCTATCATACGGTCTATGCCAGCTTGCTCACCTGGAGTTTTGGAAAGGTGGCATGCGATGTTCGCTGAAGCAGACCTTGAGCGGGTCATCGAAGAAATCATCGCCGGCTGGGACGTTCCGGGCCTGGCGGTGGGAATCGTGCAGGGCGACGAGATCTGTTACGCCAGGGGCTTTGGCGTCCAGAGCCTGGAAACGCGCGCCCCGGTGACCCTGGATTCGGTCTTTTGTGTCCAGTCGGTCTCCAAGTGCCTGGTCGCCACGGCGGTAATGCAGCAGGTCGAGCGTGGGAAACTCGACCTGGATGCGCCGCTGGTGCAGTACCTGCCCCATTTTCGCCTTGCGGACCCGCGCGGGCGAGAGATCACCCTGCGCCAGGTGCTCAGCCACACTGCCGGCATGCCCGATATGGATGAAATCGACTACGTAGAGCTGGTAGCCCATCCCGAAGTCGACTCCGGCGCCGCCGAACGCTACGTGCGCAGCTTGAGCACGCTCCGGTTGGTCGCCCAGCCGGGGGAGGAATTCCATTACAGCAATATAGCCTACAATGTGGTGGGCGACCTGCTCGCCAAAGTCTCAGGCCGGCCTTTTGAGGAGGTGATGCGCGAGAACCTGCTGCTCCCCGCCGGGATGGCTCACAGCACCTTCTTGTTGGCAGAGGTCCTCACCGATCGGCTGGCGGTCCCGCATCTCCGCTCGCCTGGGATGCAGGTCAATCCCCACTATCCGTATCACCGGGCAGACGCCCCGGCCAGTTTCCTGCACGCCACTGTCGTGGACCTGTGTCACTGGGCCAGCGCGGCCCTGGCGCGCGGCCGTTTCGGCGAGCACAGCTTGCTATCCCCGGCCGGTTTCGACTTGATGTGGACCCCAGTCACCAGGCGTGGCGCGGCGCCCAGCCTGTACGAAGCGATGGGGCTGGGCTGGACGCTTGGACATTATAAGGGGAAGAAGACGGTCAGCCATGGCGGGGCGGGGTTCGGCGGGACGGCCTTTCTGCTGATCCTGCCGGAACTGAACGCCGCGGCGGTGATCTTGTGTAATCAAGAATCTAATGCCCACACCCGGATCACCCAGGCGGTGGCCGATGCGCTGCTGGGCGAAAAACCCCAGGCCGGCGCGGTGTCGTGGATGGTGCCGATCAGCCGGGCCTGGGCCATAGGCGGGAAAGCGGCGGCCGAAGCCTGCGTGGCCGAGATCAAAGCCAGTGACGACGGTGTTTATTATCGCGACGAAGAAGAGCTGCTCAACCTGGCGCTAGAGCTGGTTACCGCCGGGAAGACTGAACTGGCGATTGAGGCGCTCGACCTGAACATCCAGGAATATCCGGGGTCGGTTGAGTCGGTTCGGATGCGGTCGCGGCTAACAGGGTGATTACTAATCAACGCCGGATCGAAGCCTGGCCCTGATTTTCGCCAGGCAAGTTGAGCTTTGCGGTCACAAATTCAGCCAGCTGGGCGATCGAGCGCCGGGTCTCCGGTAGGAACGGGATAATCTGAAAGACGTGGAACATCCCCTCCCAGGTTTCCAGGCTCACCTCGTCGCCTGCCTGGCGGGCTCGCTCGGCCAGCCGGGTGGCATCATCCAGCAGAATTTCGTTTGCGCCGACGTGAATCAAGAGCGGCGGCAAGCCCTGCAGGTCGGCGTAGAGCGGCGAGACAAACGGGGAAGCCGGATCAAGGTCTCCGGCATAATACCCGGCATACTTCGCCAGGCTGTGCGGATCGAGAATTGGATCTCGGCTGGCATTCTGATGAATGGAGTCGCCGCGCAGCGCCAGGTCTACCCAGGGAGAGAGGCAAACGGCTGCCGCGGGGAGCGGTTGGCCGGCCTCACGCAGCGCGACCAGGGCAGCCAGAGCCAACCCGCCCCCGGCGGAATCGCCGGCGAGGACGATTTGGTCGGGGGCGTATCCCTGGTCCAGCAGCCACTGGTAGGCTGCGAGCGTGTCATCCAGGGCGGCGGGAAAGGGATGTTCCGGCGCCAGGCGGTAGTTGATCGCCAGAGCCCTAATTCCTGCCGCGCTTGCCAGCCTGGCCACCAGCTCCCGGTGGACGTTCACCGATCCCAGGGCATAGGCGCCGCCATGCAGGTAAAGGATCACCCCGGGACCCGGATGGGCGCTTTCGATCCACTCGGCCGGAACGCCGTGGAGATCGACCGGCTGGCAGCGAATCCCGGCTGGGAGCCTGGAAAAGCGGGCTGTCTGCTCTTGCCTGGCGCGCTGCTCGGCGAGGCTCCCATCGGACCAGCCGGAAAGTTGAAAGCGGATGAAAAATTCGGCGATCCTGGCTTGAATACTTGGCATAGGGACGGATTCCCGATCGTGGAAAGAGAGTCAAAGGCTGGGGTATTATAAGCCCATCCGGCGCACGCCCGGGAGAAGGAGGGTTCCCTGGTCAATGAGATTCGCTCATTCAGGAAAATCAGATAAAATCAAGAATAAGGAGGCGCGATGACAAGTCAAATGCTATTATCCGTCATACTGATTACCCTGGCGTTGGTGTTTTACACGATTGGGGTGTGGAGCGAGCGACTGGCGGGTCGCTTGAAAGGCTGGCACCTGGTATTCTTCTGGGCCGGTTTCGTTTGTGACACCACCGGGACTGGGATCATGCTGGAGATGTCGAATGCCGATATTTTCAACATACACGGGTTGACCGGCCTGGTAGCGATTCTGTTGATGTTGATCCATGCGGTTTGGGCGTCGCTGGTTTTGGCGCGCAAGGACGAGAGGGCGATCGTC